>DAOVCM010000025.1 GCA_030670015.1 Candidatus Bathyarchaeota archaeon | reverse complement strand
GGCGAGGTCGCCTTCTGCATCCTCCAGCGCCGCCTTCGCCCGTTCCATGCTGACCCCCGTCTGCTGGGATACAAGAAGCACATCCTCCTCCGGAATCTCCTGTACTTTCTCCAGCGTCTTCTCGGTCTCCCTGCCGCCGGCCACCTGGTACATCCGCTGCCCCTGCATGTTGATAGCGGCTACTGTCGGACCCTCGATGACAATCTCCCGCCGGGGACCCTGGAAGATGACCCGCTCGATGTCATCGAGCTCGTCCATCTTGAGGCCCATCTGCTTCATCATCCGGCGGGCTCGCCTAGAGCTAACCCTCGACAAGATTTTCCACCGATGGAATATGGAAGGGAGAGCTTTTAAACACTTAACCGGGCTGCGGCCTTCACCGTGTTCTGCAGCAGCATCGTGATGAGGAGTGGACCTACGCCCCCGGGTACGGGGGTGATGGCACTGGCTACATCAGATACAGCTTCAGTGTCCACGTCGCCGAAGACCTTCTTACCCTCATAGTTGTTGCCGTTGTCGATGACGATGACACCGCTCTTCACCATGTCAGCCGTGACGGCGTGCTTCCTGAAGAGCTCGGTACACAGTACATCAGCGCCCTTCACGAGTTCAGGCATCCTGGGGTCATCCTTGTTACAGAAGGTTACCTGCACGTTCATGTTGCTGAGGAGAGCGATAAGGGGCTTGCCCAGGTAGTTTGTGGAGCCTGCGACCACCCAGTGCTTTCCCTCAGGATCCATGTCGTAACGCCTGAAGATCTCCATGATAGCCTCGACGCCAGCAGGGAGGAAGCACTTCTCGCCCGTCAGTATCTTCCCAAGGGTGGAAGGTATGAGGCCATCCACATCCTTCTCAGGGTCGATGGCATCTACGATCGCTAGCTCGTTCAGCCCTTCGGCGACGGGAAGCTGGACCAAGACGCCGTGAACAGCCGGGTCGCCACTCAGCTTCCTGACCAGGGCCACTACATCATCTGTAGTCGTCTCCTCAAGGTGGTGGAACCTAGTCTCCATCCCGATCTTCTCAGCCCTCTTCACCTTCATCCGCACGTAGCGCCGCGAGTACTTGTCGGTGCCCGTGAGAACAAGGGCGAGGGTAGGGGTGACGCCCTTCCCCTTCAGCTCCTCAACTTTGCTCTGGAGTTCTTCCATGACCTTCGCGGAGGTCTCCCTTCCGTCTAGGATGGTGGCCATGTCAGCTCAGCCCCTTAATAACACCGTTCTCATCGATGTCCATTCCCTCGGCGGCGGGCTTCGACGGGTGCGCGGGCATCGTGCTGATGTCACCGCAGTAGGCGATGATGAAGCCAACGCCGGTGCTGGGCTTCAGGTTGGTGATGGGCAGGATGTAGCCCTTTGGAGGCATCCCCTGGATGCGTTCGTTCTCGGTTAGGCTCAGGGGGGTCTTGGCCATGCAGATGGGCATCTTGTCGAACCCCAGCCTCTCTATCCGCCGGAGCGCCCTCCGGGCTTCGGAGGACAGCTCGACGTCGGCGACACCGTACATGTTCTGGGCAATCGTCCGTATCTTCTCCTCCACGGGCATGTCCAGAGGGTACAATGGATGGAAATCCGACGGCTTCTCAAGCTCCTCGAGGACAAGCTCCGCCAGCTCCTTGCCGCCTGGGCCTCCCTTGAGCACCGTATCTGTGAAGGCTGCTGGGACCCCCTTCTCCTTGCACCAATCGAGCACCGTGTCGATCTCAGCCTGGTCGTCGCTGTAGAAGTGGTTCATGCAGACAATCACACGGAGTCCAAACTTCTTAGCGTTCTCGACCTCCTGATTCAGAATGGGGAGGCCTCTCCTCACCGCCTCCACGTTGGGCTCCTTGAGTTCCTTATACTTCAAGCCTCCGTGACGTTTCAGCGCCTTGATGGTCGCAACGATGACCACCAGCTGAGGCTTCAGTCCACCGACGCGGGCGGCGATGTCGCAAAACTTCTCCATGCCGAGATCGGCGCCAAAGCCCGGCTCCACGACGACGTAGTCGGCGAGTTTGAGAGCGGTCTTGATGGCGATTAGGCTGGGACATCCGTGGGCGATGTTAGCGAAGGGGCCGCCGTGAATGATAGCGGGCGTGTTCTCCAATGTCTGGACGAGGTTGGGCTTAACGGCTTCCTTCATTAGGATGGTCATGGCCCCGACAGCGTTCAGGTCCGCGGCTGTCACCGGCTCCCTCTTCTTGTTGTAGGCGATTGTGATCTCCCCCATACGACGTTTGAGGTCCATCAGGTCCACGGCGATGGCGTGAATGGCTGCGATCTCGGATGCTGTCGTGATCTCGAAACCTGTCTCGTAGGGCACGCCGCCGAGGCGTCCACCGAGGCCAGCGACGATGTTGCGTAGGAACCTGCTCTCTATGTCGAGAACCCGCTTCCACATGATCTGGTAAGGGTTGATGTCCAGCTTGTTCCCCCGGTAGATATGGTTCTCCATCAGCGATGTGAGGAGGTCGTGAGCCACAGTTATCGCATGTAAGTCTCCAGTGAAATGGATGTTAATGTCCTCCATAGGCAACACCTGGGCGTAGCCACCGCCGCACGCGCCGCCCTTGATGCCGAAAACGGGGCCAAGGGAGGGCTGTCGGAGCACCACTATGTTCTTCTTCCCGATATGCCCCAGGGCCTGGGCGAGGCCCACAGCCATGGTGGTCTTCCCCTCGCCTGTCTTGGTGGGAGTAACAGCCGTCATGATGATGATCTTCCCGTCAGGGCGGTCCTTGAGCCTCTTCATGACGTCGAGGCTTATCTTGGCCTTGTACTTGCCATACGGCTCGATGTCGTCCTCCGAGAGCCCGAGGTCTGCTGCGACCTCTGTGATAAGTTTGAGTTTCGCATTTTGAGCAATCTCGATGTCAGGTGGAATTGCCATATTTATCAACTCATCAACATAATGAGGAGCTTTTATTAAATCTTATTAGAGCAGACGGATAAGTAAAGGAGGATGGTAAAATGGTTAAGGTAACATTCGTGAAGATCGGATACATAGGTGCGACGAACCTAATCGACGCCCTGTTGGACGAGCGAGCGTCCAGGAAGGGTCTTTCCGTAAGGGTCATATCCTCAGGCTGCAAGCTTGACGATGAGGAGGCGGTGGACGCTGCGAAGATCGCTGCCTCGGTACCCACAGACCTCTACGTGTTAGTCTCCCCCAATATCGGTCTCTCAGGACCGACCAAGGCAAGGGAGGTACTCAAGGAGACAGGGAAGCCTATCATCGTAGTCTCAGACGAGCCGTCGCGAAAGGCGGCGAAGACTCTCCCGGACGAGGGTATCGGCTACATAGTCCTCTACGCGGACCCAATGATCGGGGCTAAACGGGCCTTCCTAGACCCCGTGGAAATGGCGCTTTTCAACAGCGACGTCATAAGGGTACTGGCGATAACAGGCGTCCTCCGCCTAATACACACCGAGATCGACAGGGTTATCGAGCAGATCGAGAAAGGTGAGAAACCTGATCTCCCTCAGGTCATCGTCAACAAGGAGAGAGCCATAGCCTACGGTGGGTTCGAGAATCCCTACGCCGCCGCAAAGGCGATGGCAAGCTTCGAGGCCTCCAGACGGGTTGCAAACCTATCCACGGAGGGCTGCTTCAAGGTGAAGGAAAAGGAGAGGTACATTCCCATCGTCGCCGCGGCCCACGAGCTGATGAGGAAGGCCGCTCAGATGGCGGACGAAGCCAGGGAGATGGAGAAGGCAAGTGACTCCGTCAAGCGCGTCGCCCACTTCCGCGGAGGCAACCTCCGGAGCAAGACCAAGCTCTTCTCCAAATTCGACAAGTAGATTGCCTCAGAGGTCCCGGTCCCTTCCCCTCCGTGTCTTCACGGCGACGCCCACCTTGAAGGCGAGCATCTCCGTCCTAGTTAGGAGGGCTCGCCCCACTGCAAGAACCCTTTTTTCTGAGTCCAAGACGATCACTTCATCACCAGGTCTGATTCCGTCTCCAGCGTCCACAACGTGTTTAGCGAAGACATTCCGCCTCTTTGATACGAACTCAGCTACGTCGTCTAGGACCGTCACCGTGTAGCCTACAGGTTTCCCCGCGGATATCAGCTTCTCCGCGCCAGAGATGGTCAGAGTGAACAGGCCGTCGGTAGGCCTCAAGGATGCTATTAGAACGCTGCCTAGGAGGACGTACCTTATCTTCCCCGTTTTCTTCGAGTACTCCATTGACACGCCATCCGGAAAGAGTGCGATGCCGCAGCCAGGGCCGAACTGGTAGTCCGCTATGCCCCTGATGCGCCTGAGATCCCCGTTCATACTACCCCATATGAGGCGTTTAGCATTTATAGCCGATTCGTCACTCATCTAAGTGAGGGTTTACGATGCGCTGCGAGATCTGTGGAAACGAGATCAGGGGGCAGCCCCACTACAGGATAATAGAGGGCGGTAAGATGACAGTGTGCGCGCGTTGCACAAAGTACGGGTCCGCAGAGTGGGATCCGTTCCAGCCTAGAGCCAGGCCGCGTGGTCGTCCCACCCCTAGGCGTCCGAGGAGCGAGGTCGAAGCCGCTGAAAACCTTGAGCTTGTGGAGGACTATGGGGTAAAGATCAGGAAGGCGAGGCAGAAAATGAGGATGACGGTCGAGGACTTTGCCAGGAAGATACGTGAGAAAGAATCCGTCATCAAGAAGCTGGAGAAGGAGGAGTTAAACCCCGACCGCAAACTGGTCCGGAAGATTAAGAACGCCCTCAACGTTGACATCCTCGTCGTCGAGGAGGTTTCCGCCGCACCCGTCGGCGCCAAACATTCAAGGGGTAGGTCCCTCGGTGACATTATGAAGTTGAGTCAGTCCAAGTCTGTGGAAGAGGAGAAACAAGGCTAGTCCCCCCAGGCCTCTAGGAAACCATATTCCCTTCACCCCCATAGAAATCAACATCTGAAAGACCTAAGAAAGCCCCCAGAATCATCATGTGAGGAGTCCATGCAAAGGCAGAGAGCTGTGATTCTTTTCACAGGTGTTCCCGGTGTCGGAAAGACGACCGTCGCCCGCTTGCTTGCCGACCGCGTATCAGGCGTCCATGTGGACCTCTCAGGCATAGCTGAGATTGAGGGGATAACCACAGGCGTCGATAGGCGGAGGAGGACCTCCTTAGTAGATCTGGAGGGGATGAGGGCGAGGCTAGTTCAGATCATGGAGGTAGGTAGGGAGATTTTAATCTTCGACGGGCACTTTGCGGCCGATGTCGTCCCACCGGAGACAGTTTTGTACGCCTTCGTGCTCAGGAGGGCTCCCTGGAAGCTGAGAGTGGAACTTAGCGATAGGGGCTTTCCCATGGAGAAGGTGATGGAGAATGTCGAGGCTGAGCTTCTGGATGTCTGCCTTGTCGAGACTGTAAAAACCCTGGGACCAGAGCGTGTATGCGAGATAGACACGACGGACAGTACGCCGGAGGAGGTGGTCGAGGAGGTCATGTCCGTCATCCAAGCCTCAAAGCCATGCCTTCACGGGCATGTGGACTGGCTGGGGCACATTGAGTCTAAGAAACTACTGGAGGAGATAGGAAGATGTACGTAGTTGTAAGATGCCCAAGATGTGGCAGTCTCATGCTTGCAAAGAGAGTGCACAAGACCCGGACATGCCCTCAGTGTAGCTATAGGACAACGCTGCGAGGCCTCAAGGTGCTAAGGAGGACGGATTCCTCTCGGAAGGCTCTAACGCTTATCCAAGCCCTGAAAGAAAAAGACTCGAGACAGAAAGAAACAAGTATCTAACTGTGATCCATCTCAGTCAATTCGTTGACCAGCGTCGAACAACATAAATAGTATATAGTCTATCGTTTGTGTTTAGTGCTACTACATGTCCGAGGAGAATCTGGTACAAATCAAGGAATATCTCGCTGATGAGGACTGTAAGAATCTGCTTGAATTCTGCACTGAACCAAAGGCTTGGAAGGAGATCGCGAAGCTGAAGATCAAGCAGAGCAAAATGTTCAAGATGATGAAGGACCTCAAAATATCGAAGGCGCTGGAGTTTGCCGACGGAAAATATTACACAGCGGCGTTCGTAAAAGAGTACATGAAGTAGTAGCGGGAACATCACCCCATCTTCAATATGAAAAATGTTTCAGCGTAACAGTTTTCCATTTATATTACATAGCGGTATTCTGTCTCCTAGAGGTGTATGGAATAGTGGCTGTAGCTAGCAGGAAGTTTTTCGAGGAGCTAGGGCAACTCATCAAAAAGCAGGTAAGTGTCGAGGATATCAGTGGAAAGGTGTTCGATGGCACCCTTATAGGTTACGACAGTAACTCCATGAGCATCTGCCTAGGGACCGTGAAGGGGGAACAGGGAACTAAGATCCACAGGGTGTTTGTGTATGGTCCAACTATCGCAAGGATCTCAGCTTCAGAGCGCCCCTTCAACCTTGAGGGGCTTGCAGAGCGGCTGGAAAGGGTCTTCCCAAAGATGGTCAGGATATACTCAGATGCGGGTATCATCGTGGTCATGGACAAGATCCGGGTCAACGAGGGTGGCGTAGTCGAGGGGAGTGGCCCTGCGGCTGACCGCGTTCGCGACATTCACCAGCGGTTCATCACCGAAGCATCATAACAACCACAACACAATCTCTTTTTCTGAGGGGCAACAAGCAGTATACGAGAACTGGTCCTTCAGGCGCCCTCCCATAGAGATACCCTATTTGAGAGGAGTAGCATAGAAGAGAGGGTCCGAATCCCTAACGCTTCCCTGAGGGTCAACACCATAATGAAATACCCCCTCAGGTTCTAATATTTGAGAGCCATGTCCTTTGAGCTGCGCGACAGAGACCTTCTAGGCCGGATCGGGAGGCTGGAGACAAAGGGAGGACTCGTCGAGACACCCGCATTCATGCCGGTTGTCAACCCTGTCTCCCAAATAATACCACCGAAGAGGATGAGGGAGGAATTTGGCTGCGACATCATCATCACCAACTCATACCTCATAAAGAAGCACTTTGAAGGGATAGACCTAGAGGTTCACAGGCTCCTCGACTATGACGGCGTCGTCACCACCGACTCGGGCGCATACCAGATACTAGTCTATGGTGAGGTCGACACATCCCCAGAGGAGATCGTCGAGTTCCAGAAGCGTATAGGCGCTGACATAGCGGTCATACTGGACATACCAACAGGTTGGGGAGAGACCCGAAAAAAGGTTGAATGGACCGTCGAGGAGACCCTCAAGCGCGCTGAGGCAGCCCTTCCCCTAATCAAAGGCGATGACACCCTGTGGGTCGGACCTGTTCAGGGGGGCATCCACCTCGACCTCGTCGAGCGGTCTGCAAGGATCATAGGCTCAATGCCCTTCCAGATCCACGCCCTAGGGAGCCCTACCGAGGTGATGGAGAATTACCGCTTTCCAGTTCTCGTCGACATGATCATGGCAGCCAAGCGAAACCTTCCTCCCGATAGGCCCTTCCACCTCTTCGGAGCAGGCCACCCGATGATGTTCAGCCTGGCCATAGCCCTCGGGTGTGACCTGTCCGACTCAGCTGCTTACGCCCTGTACGCAAGAGCCGGGCGCTACCTTACACCCCTTGGCACCAAGAGGCTTGAGAACATGAGCTATCTCCCATGCTCCTGCCCGGTCTGCCGAAGACACGATGCCAAAGAGCTGAAGGAGATGCTGAAGGGAGAACGAATCAGAATGCTGACGGAGCACAACCTTCATGTCTCCATGGCAGAGGTGGAAACCGTGAAGCAGGCTATCGCCGAGGGAACTCTCTGGGAGCTGCTGGAGACCCGGAGCAGGGGGCACCCTGCACTGGCTTCGGCGCTGAGGAGACTGTACGTGTACCGTGACGAGTTGGAGCAGGGTAGCCCCTCTTACAAGGGGAGAGGAATATTCCTCTTCGACTCATGGAGCCTTGCTAGACCGGCGATAACGCGGCACGTAAGGCGGATTCGGACTCAATATCGTCCACCTGAAGCCATAAAAAAGCTCCTTCTGGTCCCTGCCCCGGAAAGAAGACCCTTCAATCGGTCACAAGAGTACTCCGTTCTAGTAAGTGCAATAGAAGAGCTTCTAGGTAGTGAAGCGCCAAGCGTCCATGTCTGCTTCTACGCTGCCCCGTTCGGTGTCATACCCGTCGAGCTCTCGGAGACGTACCCACTCTCCCAGTTCGAAATCGCTGAGCCATTGGACAGAGAGACACTAAAGTTCACAGCGGAGAATGTCGCCATCTATGTCGCAGACAGCATGTACTCTGAGGTATTTGTTTTCAAAGGAACAGACCTCCTTGACGCACTTGTGGAGGATAATTGTAGGGAAATCTGCGAGGAGCACAAGAAGAAGCTGACAGTGGCCGTCGTACCCCAACCCTGGGAGAGAGAGGGAGTCGAGCGTTTGACCGCCGTCCTCAAAGGGCCTCCAGACTAAAGCTATTTACACATAGCGTCGGCGATCTTCAGGACCTCATCGATGACCCCGACGCCCTCGTCGAGCTCCTCCTCAGTCACAATGAGGGGCGGCGCAACGATTATGGTGTTAAGCACAGTCATAACGTAGACCCCCCGCTCCATGGCGTCGGAGGCCATCCTACTAAGCACGGTGGACTCGAACCGCTGACGTCTTGTCACGAATGGCTCCTTAGTTTCCCTGTTCTTGACAGGCTCGATGCCCCAGAAGAGACCTTTACCCCTAACATCGCCAACTGACTGATGGCTGTCTCTGAGCTCCTTGAGCCGTCCGCCGAGGACTTCGCCCATCTTCCGGGCACGCTTAATCAGATCTAGACGCTCATACTCCTCGACAGCGGCGAGACCAGCCGCACAGCCAAAAGGATGGTTCGCATACGTCTGACCGTGACAGAAGAGGTTGTCCCCCTCGAAGAATTCAGCGATGGGTTTCCTGACGATAGTAGCACTGAGGGGGAAATAAGCACTCGTCAGACCTTTGGCGAGGGTCATGATGTCCGGAACAACATCCCAGTGGTTGACGCAGAACCACTCTCCCGTCCTTCCGAAGCCGGTCATCACCTCATCGGCTACCAGAAGAACCCCCGTCTCATCGCATATCTGCCTGAGTTTGGGCATGTACTCATCAGGCGGAACAAGTAGACCATTGGATCCAACGATGGGCTCAACGAAGACCGCGGCGA
>DAOVCM010000152.1 GCA_030670015.1 Candidatus Bathyarchaeota archaeon | reverse complement strand
AGGCTCATAATCAGCGTCGAGAGGACATTCCATCCGAAATGTTTCTCCGAGGTCTTGGAATCCTGCCTCCGTGAACTGGTCCACAGCCTCTTCACAGCTGGTTGAGAGTCCTATGTATGAGTATTCAGCTCCTTTCTCCTTTGATAATCTGATGGCTTGGGTAGCTACTGCTCTCAGGGTCTCTCTCGAAGCGTGGACGTCTATGACTCTTACGAGGGATAGCAGGGTACCTATTGGAGCTATGAGTCGAACGGGTTCTTTACCAACCGAGACTACGCCTACCGGATTCGAGCCTTCGATGAAAACCCAATACTTCATCCCTAAGGCTTCAGCCGGTCCGACATAACGTGAAACCGCTTCTCTTAAGGACTCCAGCTCAGGGTCATCTTGAGATAAAATTTTAAAGTTCATTGCGAGTTCCATCCAATTCTGCTAATTACACTTTTAATAATTTCCTTACAAGGTATTCGAACATGAGTATTTCAAGCCCTTGAAGTATAAAGAAAGGTGATGAGGGAGGGACTGGCTGTCTCTAGTTGTATGGAACGAATTTTCTGTAGAAGTCGAGAACCCTCGCAAGGGCCTCATCGACGTCTGCTTCTACTCCGTCCTCAAGGAGGACGTGCTGAATCTGTTGGAGCTTCATGAGGTTCTCATCGGCTAGATCTATTTGAGCCATCTCTTTCAACCGGGATGAAGCAACGTGTCTGATGTTTTAAAGGCGACTCACGGTTTGTGCTTACAGTTGATAATCACCTGTTATGGTCACAATTTGTTAGTTCAAATAAAAAAGGAAAAGGGGGGAAAGACTGGTGTCCATTTATTATTTCCAGCTCAGTTTTAATCGTTAAATTGTGAATGGAATCCACGTGCATTCATGAGTAAGAGAGCAGCACTCATCTACCGGTCGAACATGAGAAACACTGAGAAAGTAGCATTCGTAATCAAAGAAGGGTTAGAAGATGCTGGATTCAAGGTCTCACTGAAGAAGACAGAGAAAGCTGGAGGCATTGACTACGTTGAATACGATCTCGTCTGTGTTGGTTTTCCTTCTTACGAATGGCATCCTCCTAAACCGATGGCCGACCTTCTGAAGAGAAACCTAAACAAGCATCGTAAAGAAAGAGGGGTCAAACTCGGTGCCCTATAAAGATTCCAGAGAAGAATGCTTTGATTTTCTGCTCTTACTCAAGGCCTCATACAGGTCTTGATGAGGCATCCTCAGCGGGGAAGTATGCTGGTTGGTTCTGTAAACATATTGGATTCACAGTGTTAGATGAGTGGTATATCCTCAGTGAGTTCCATGGATGGGAGGAAGGCAGCACGAAGGGTTCGATGGGAGACATCCGGGGAAAGCCAAGCGAAGACGATTTAGACAAGATAAGGGTCGATGCAAAAAACCCAGCTAGTAAACTCTCGATTCATCTAAAGAAAACATCCTCCATCTTTTTCTAGATATAATGTGTTGGATGACTGATCTGAAAGGGACACCGACAACAATGACGAAGGTAACTTATTCTGAGTTTTTATCTGTTAGATTATAGGGTTTCCCATTTTCCAGCACGTGAACGGGCACTTGCTCTCGCCACTTCTCAAGCCATTTAAGGTCCCTGTCTCTCTCCCTGAGGTCGTCGGGCAACATCTCAGGTATGGTCTCCACAGCGCTCCCGACAGGGAACCAACGGCCACACTCAGGGCAGACTAGTAGCCCGGCGTCGACCTCCAACAGGTTCAGGAACCTGTATAGGGCGTCTATGTCCTCTGGATACTCCCTTAACAGGTCATCCTCGCCTTTGTCCAGCGCATGCTCGAGGCGGTTAATGGCGTCAACCGCGACAGCTAGAAGTCGTTCCGAGGAGCTGGAGCCTGACACATCTTCGACGTTTCTAATAGCCATAGGGCTTATAGTCCCATCAGCCAGCTGCTTCGCAAGGTGTTTGTAACTCTTTTTAAAGTGAGGGGAGGGAACTCTAGCCTCGGATCCTATCTTCCTCATCTCGTCCTCAGTCGTTTCCCAGCTGAAGAATCGGGCTGACAGCGGGTGGTGCTTGTCGATGGGGCAGGCCAGGATGTTAAGCAGCCAGGGCTTCATGGAATAATCGATCTAGAAATGTGAAAGCTGAATAAAAGTGTATCAACTCCTTCTAAAGAGTTTGAAACGCTTGAGGCGTGGCCACCCTGACTTTGAGTATTTAAGCATCTTCGGATGGGCGTTCAGCCATCTTAGCATGTGGAAGAAGCTCTTCGCCCACTTCTCCGTCCGGTCAGGTATCGACTGATAACCGAGGTTGCGGATCTCGTCTATGTAGGCTCCCTCTATGAGTTCCTGTGCCCTTCCCTCCACCTTGACACGTTCTACCCGCTCCTTTCCATATGACTCGATGAGGATTTCAGCGGCCTTATCGAGGATGTCACCTCGGCAGATCTTTATTCGCTCTCCTTCCTCCGGCCTCTGCCTTTCTACGAGCCTCTGGGCGATACTTCCAGCCTCGTTCAGATACAGTTTCTTGGCGAAAAGTGGTTTCTGGAAGTACTTTACGTCTATGACATCATAGAAGAAGACGTCTGTCTCTGGGCGGTAGGAACCGATTACGACTCCAAAAAGGAGGTCACCATAGCCGGCGTCGTCAATGAGGATGGTCATGAGGCAATCACAGACAGTGTTCAGCCCTTCAGCCGCTTGACGACCTCTTGAGCTTTATCGAACCGGATCTCCCCAGACTCGATCAGGACTTCCACCGCCCTCTCGATGAGAGATCCATCCGCCCCTGCCATCACCACAAGATTTCGAGCGTGAAGGCGCATGTGACCGTGCTGGATGCCCTCCTGGACGAGAGCTCTAAGAGCGCCAAGATTCTGGGCGAGGCCAACGGCAGCTATCACCTGAGCGAGTTCCGTCGCTTTAGTGACTCCCATAATCTTGAGCGCAAGTTGCGCCACGGGGTGTGTACGTGTCGCCCCGCCCACAATACCAACGGCCATGGGCATCTCAAGGACACCGACCAAGTCGCCGTTCTCGTTCTTGGACCATTTGCTTAGGGATTTATACCTGCCGGTGATCGCCGCATAGGCGTGAGCTCCGGCTTCGAGTGCCCTGTGGTCCTGTGCGACGGCGAGGGCCACGGCTATGACCCCGTTCATGATACCCTTGTTGTGGGTTGCAGCCCTATATGGATCTGCGTCTGCGAAGGCCCAAGCAGAGACGATGTCGTCGACAACATTCTCACCGCCGATGTCCTCCTTCCTGATCACGGCTTCCGCCGTGACAAGGCGATTGTCGGCTAGGTTGGAGATGATGCGTAGGAGGACCCTCCCACCAGTGAGTTCCTCTATGATTGGAGTTAGCGCCTCGCACATGGTGTTTACAGCGTTCGCTCCCATCGCGTCCCGGCAGTCAACGAGAAGATGGACTATGAGCATTTTCCCTTTCTTTGTCTCGATCACCCTGGGCTGGAGGTCCCGTGCGCCTCCTCCGAATCTCACAAGAACTGGATCCTGCTGGTTCGCGTGTTCAAGAAGTCTCTCCTTAGCGTCTTTAAGAGACTTGATTGCTGCATCCATGTCTGTAATGTCGAGGATCTGGATCTGGCCGATCATGACAGGATCGGTGCAGCTCGCCTTAACGCCGGCACCCTCCCTCATCAGCCTTGCCATGTTGCTTGCCGCTGCTACAACGGAAGGCTCCTCAATGGCCATGGGGATGAGACGATCACGACCGTTTATTCGGAAGTTGACC
>DAOVCM010000040.1 GCA_030670015.1 Candidatus Bathyarchaeota archaeon | reverse complement strand
ATAAACTTCATCGTCTGCTTATAGTCGGGGATTACGATGTTCTCCAAGGCGTTTACCTTTCGATTCGTCTTCCCGAGTTCGTCTGCGATCCGCTCCACCCTGGCCTCGAACTCCGCGATCTGGATGAGCTCCTCCATGATCCCTGAGGCGAGTTCAGCGGCCCTCGAGAGCGCTATGTCCAGCCTTCCCTCGACCCTCGGCTTAGACCGGACTCTGATACGAGGGTAGATAACCCCCATGACACTTACGGGCAGAACGTCGATGGCAAGCTCCTTCTTGATCGAGCTGGCCTGGGACCCCACCTCGGCAGGCCCGAGCGAGAGGTAGGCTGAGACGACGAGATCGTAGATCCTCCTCAGCTGGTCCTCCAGCGTCCCTCTTCGGCCCCGCAGGACCTCGATGGAGGCGCTGAGCTCCTTCGCCAGCTGGTCCCTCTTCAGCTTGAGGAACTCGCACCCCCGCTCGATGAACGATATCCTCCTCTTTAGCTCGATGAGGAACCCCTTTGTGGGTCGGACACCGCTTAGGGAAGACAATCTAGCCCACTCTTCTGTGCTTTGGATGGAACTCCTTGATGTAAGTCTCCTTGATCCTGATGAGGTCCTCCTCGGGTAGGATCGAGAGCAGATCCCATGCGATGTCCAGGGTCTTCTCGATCGTCCTATTCTCGTACAGTCCTTGGTTCACGAACTCCTTTTCGAACCGGTCGGAGAACTCAAGCCAGGTCCGCTCTCGCTCACTGAGGCCCACCTGGCCGACTATCCTGACGAGGCCCCGAGCCCTCGTCCCCTCAGCGTATGCCATGTATAGCTGGTTGGATACATCCCCGTGGTCCTTCCTAGTCCTCTCCTCGCCGATTCCATCCTTCATAAGCCTTGAGAGGCTGGGAAGGACGTTCATAGGCGGGTGGATACCCCGAAGGAAGAGGTCCTTTTGGAGGATGAGCTGGCCTTCGGTGATATATCCCGTCAGATCAGGCACAGGATGTGTGATATCTCCACCAGGCATCGTGAGGATAGGCATCAACGTCACAGACCCTTTCTCTCCGGTGATCCTGCCGGCCCGCTCGTAGATCGTGGCCAGGTCGCTGTACAAGTAGCCAGGATATCCCTTCCTCGTCGGTATCTCCTCCCGGGCAATGGAGATAGAGCGGAGGGCCTCGGCATAGTTTGTCATATCTGTGAGGATAACAAGAATATGCATATCCAAGTCGAAGGCAAGGTACTCGGCGACCGTCTGAGCTATTCGGGGCGTAACAAGCCTCTCGATAGGAGGGTCGTCCGCAAGGTTAAGGATCAAGACCGACTTGCTTAAGGCCCCAGTCTTCTCGAACTCCGCTCGGAAGAACTCCGCCTCTTCATGCTTGATGCCCATGGCGGCGAAGACGATCGCGAACTCCTCCTCCCTCCCGAGGATGGTTGCCTGCCTGGCGATCTGGGCCGCAAGAGCATTATGCGGCAGGCCAGACTCTGAGAAGATGGGGAGCTTCTGACCTCTAACCAACGAGTTCATCCCATCGATGGCCGAGATGCCTGTCTGGATAAACTCTATTGGGACAGCACGGGCCGCAGGGTTGATGACGCCCCCGTGAACATCCCGGAGGTCTGTGCTTAGAGGCCGGCCTATGCTGTCGAGGGGCGTGAAACTACCACTGAAGACTCGGCCTACAAGCTCATCGGAGACAGGGATCTTCTGAGTCTCCCCTGTGAAGCGGATGCCAACATTCAGGTCCATCCCCTCGGTCTCACCGAAGACCTGGACTAAGGCCCAGTCCTTCGAAACGTCGAGGACGGAGCCGATGACCTCGTCGTCGCTGGGCGTGGTAACCCTGACGATCTCGTCGTAGGCGACGCCTTTAACATCCTCAACGAAGATGATCGGGCCCCGGATTTCCCGGCTCGTCTTATAGATGAGCCCAGCTTCCTCCACCCTCATCCTATTTTCACCTCGTACTCCTTGACGACCTCGTCGATCTGCCGTCTCATCTCATCCCTCGCCCTCTTGATCGGTTCAACCCCTTTACGCTCCTTCAGCCTCATGAGTTCGGTGATGGTGCCGAACCCCCTAACTCTGTCGATGGGGACTCCATGCCTTATCAACTGTTCGACGGAGTTGTAGAAGTCGATGAGGATCCTGAGCATCCCCGCCTGCTTCTCGGCCTCGCAGTAGGTGTCGACCTCATGGTAGGCGTTCTGGATCAGGAACCCCTCCCGGAGCATCTCCGCGATCAGGAGGATGAGCCTCTGTTCATCCGGTAGTGCCTTTTCGCCTATGATCCTCGCCGTCTCCTCGATCTCGGAGGCCTCCTCCAACAGTCCCAGGGCCCGGGCGCGGAGCTGCTCCCACTCGGGATCGTACTGCGACCACCATCTTGAGGCTACGTCGAGGTATCTTGTGAAGCTCCGCAGCCAATGGATCGCGGGGAAGTGGCGTCTGAAGGCGAGCTCGGTGTCGAGGGCCCAGAAGGTCCCGATGAATCTGAGTGTGTGGGTTGTCACCGGCTCGCTGAAGTCGCCTCCAGGCGGAGAGACGGCTCCTATTATGTTAATCGAGCCTATCCGTTCCCCACTGCCTAGGGTGCGGACCCTGCCAGCCCGTTCGTAGATCTCAGCAATTCTATCTGCTAGATATGCGGGGAAGCCGGCCTCGGCGGGTATCTCCTCAAGCCTGCCGGAGATGTCCCTCAGCGCCTCAGCCCAGCGAGAAGTCGAGTCGGCTATGATGGCTACGTCGTACCCCTGATCCCTAAAGTACTCCCCGATGGTGACGCCAAGGTATACGCTGGCCTCTCTGGCGGAGACCGGCATATTGCTCACATTGGCGACGATGATCGTCCTCTCGATCAGGCGTCTCCCGGTTCTTGGGTCTGTTATCTCTGGGAAGTGGGTGATAACATCGGCCATCTCGTTCCCCCGCTCGCCGCAGCCTACGTATATGATTATGTCGGCGTCGGCCCACTTCGCGATCTGCTGTAGCATTACGGTCTTCCCGGTCCCGAATCCTCCGGGTATGCTGGCCGCTCCTCCCTTTGCTACGGGGAAGAAGGTATCGATGACGCGTTGCCCGGTTACGAGAGGCATCGCTAGAGGTATGCGTTCTTTGAATGGCCTTGGAACCCTGATCGGCCACCTCTGCATCATCTTAACCTCATGTGTGACCCCTCCTGCCTCTATGAAGGCAACGGGCTCATCGACGGTGAAGTCGCCTTCAAAGATCTCTGTTACGATCCCGCCCATGCCCAAGGGGATGAGAACCCTATGCTGGAGGGCGGGGGTCTCCTGGACCACGCCGATGATGTCGCCCTCCACCACCCTGTCGCCCCTCTTCACCTTGGGGACGAAGGGCCACCTCTTCTCTCTGTCAAGGGGTGGGATGCTAATGCCTCGGGTGATGAAGGGGCCAGCGAGTTTCCAGAGTTTAATCTCGGACCTCTCGACTCCATCGAAGATCGTCCCCATTAATCCTGGCCCAAGCTCTGCGATCAGCGGCATTCCCGTGTCGACCACCGGCTCCCCTGGCCTCAGCCCGCTTGTGATCTCATAGCACTGGATAGCGGCGATATCCTCGGTTAGACGAACGACCTCGCCCATAAGCTTGAGGTCGCCGACTTGGACGAGGTCGCCGATCTTCGGCCTCTCCACGAACCTTGCAAGAATCAACGAGCCATTGATCCTCTCAATAGTACCTACGATCGACATATTCTATCAACTCACACCTAAAACCTCGGCGATCTCGGCCTCAATCCTCCTCCTCACCTTTAGGAGCTTCCCCTCTAGGGTGTTGTAGAAGATCTTCGTTCCCTTCCTGTTCCGGACGATGACACCTCCAAGGCATTCTGTCGGTGCTTCAACGACGAGATCGATATCTCCTCCAAGGGTCTTGCTCAGCAACTCCTTGACTTCGCGCGCCCGCGCGCGACGCTTAAGGTGCCTAGTGTCTCGTTCGTTCGCAGATATGAGGAACTCTCCTCCACCTATCCCGGAGCAGGCCTCAACAATGAGCCTCTTAAGGATGTCCCAGTAGTCTATACTCTCATCCTCGCCGGCGACTATGCGGATGAGCCTCTTCTCCGCTTCGTCGAAGCCTCGGGTGATGGCCTGCTCCCTTACCTCCACAAGCATCTTCTTCCCTTCGACGTTGGCCCTGCCGAGAACCCGATCTCTGATCGCCCTCAGCTCTGAGCCTATGATCCCCAGGATCTGTTGGTCTTCCTCCTCCGTTATTTTCCTCGCTTCTTCCTCAGCGGGCTTGAGAATATTCTCGGCCTCCGTCTCTGCACCGGCGAGCAGGGCGTTCCGCCGCTCCACGATCCTCTCTATGAGCCTTGCCTCGACCTCTACGGTGCTTTGATTCATCCAGTCACCACCTCCTTGACGATCAGCTCTACTGCCTGCTGTAGTCTTTCCTCTGCCATCTGCCTTGAGGCCTCACTGCGCCCTCGGAATTCTTTGAGGACCTCCTCGGCTTCCTCCCTCACCTTCTCCTCTGCCTCCCTTAGATACTCATCGATACCCTGGCCGAGCCGGGCTAGACTGATCCTCTTTTCTGCTTTCACTTTAGCCTCAGAGACCATCCTCTCAGCCTGCTCATGAGCCCTGGCGACGATGTCGTCCGCCTCCTTCTCAGCGTTCTTGAGCAGCTCTTGGAGCCTCTCACTGATCGAGATTACACTACCAATTTCCATGGTATCACAACTCTAACTCTGCACCTATGGCAAGGGATATGATCCTCTTCAGCTCTTCAAGCCTCATCCCACTCATTCCAGTGAGGTCTGGGATGAGGGCGAAGACCGGTGTAACAGCCCCCCTCAGCATGATGAGACTACGGATCTCGAAGGTATCATCGACGAACCTTTCCGGTACAATTATCAACTTGAAATTCGACTCCTCGACGAGGTTGTTGAGTATTCCCGCAACCGCCTCCCCGCTCTCGGCCTCGAAGCCGACCGCTCCAGCGAGTTCAAAGCATGATACAAAGGAGGATGGACCGACGACAGCCACGCTCATTTCCTATGTGGTGAAGCCTCCAGAATTAATAAGAGTTATGCTGTGAGATAAATCAATTATATTTGGATGCAGACGAGCTCGCGCACAAAATGTATGCAACCATACCTAGATATTGAACCAGCACCAGGCTAACTATTAAAAAAATGACACTCAGATGCGGTGTCCTAAGTAGCTTATCAAAACAAATGTAACAATTATCGTTAAAAAACAGTGTCATTAGTACTGTCAAATAGATGTAACGTATACTGATGAATTATATAAGATTAGATGTTTAAGCCGTCGTCTATCTTCTTGAATAGTGTCTTTAACGATTTTAGACTTGATCTCCCTACTTATGGCGTTACCCTCTTTTTCTCAGGAGGGTGCTGAAGGATGTGAGTGATGCGATGGAGACCGCTCTGATGATGTCCCTCTCAGATACTATGCCAAGTAGTGTAGCGTCATCCATAACGACGAGTCGACTGATATAATTTTCCCGCATCTTCCTCATAGCATTTAATATGCTGTTTTCCTTGGGAATCGTTATGAGGGGGGTGGACATGATCTCCCTTATCTTTGTCTCACATGGATCCCTACACGGGGTAACAATTCGCTCAATCATGTCTCGCTCAGTGACTATTCCGAGTGGCTGACCTCTCTCTGTGATAATAATACTTCCTATCTGTCTATCCGTCATCAGTATTGCCGCATCTTTGACGCAAACATCTCCATCTAAAGTGACGGCAGGGCTGCTCATGATATCGGCAACAACGGAGGGTAACTTCTCCAAAGCCTCTACCTCAACTCTCTTCCATATATGATTTAGGTTTGGCCTCAAGGAGGGTCGTTGTAGCTATTACGCCATCCGTTGTCCTCAGCTTGTTAAAGATGAAGTTATCTAGATCATCTAATGAGTTCGATTCGACTTTCATAATTAGGTCATACTCGCCATAGGTAAGGATGACATCTTTAACCTCCACGAACGTTTTCACAGTCTTGTATACGTCTTTGTCTTTAGCGGGTAGAACTCGCGCCAGGGTGTAGCTGGTGATCATCTCGATGTTATCTACATACCCCCATCTTAAATCATTGTTGCTGAGATAATAAAACATATAAAAAGGGAGAGGACGAACGGTAGTGTTGATTATACTTTTTTAAATACTTCTAAGGGTTGTAACGACCTCTTGAAGGCCTAGCTCTCCAAGAGTTGAATGCGTCGCTTCAGCGTCCACCATGACAGCCGCCTCAAGCAGTGTTTTGATCCCAGTCGGTGACGCCAACTGGTCTTGACGCCAGAGATAGATTATCTTCTTCGATAGATCTGCTGGAACAGCGTTCTTGTCTTTAGTTCCCAATACAAGGTTAACTAATTTCTTAGAGAGATTTCCGTACAATGAAGTAGGGATGTTTTCTACAACATTCTCCATTTTTTCTCACTGAGATCATATCATACATACCTTGTATATATGATAAATCATATGCGAAATAGAACTTTACCACATATTAATTAAAGATATCACATATTTTTCTTTTAAAACCTGAAGAAAAAATAAAGAAAAAAAATAGTCTTGCTTATATCTTGTAATATTAACGATAAAATATTTAAAAATTCATTGAATCTTGTTAAAAAAATATAGCATCAAAAATATCTTAATTTATATTATGATTTTCTTAATGTCTATTGTAGAATTTTTTAATGAAATATGAGAAAGTGAAAAAGATTTAAAGGGAATCAACAATTTATTATGTGATAAGGATGTCACTTGATATCTTAGATATGAAAATAATCAAATTTCTTACAGATGATGCGAGGAGCACGTATCGTGCAATTGCTGAAGATGCTGGAGTCAGCGAGGCAACAGTGAAGAACAGGATAGATCGTCTAATGGAGAAAGGTGTCATCAAAAAGTTCACAGTAATGCTTGATTATCACAAGTTAGGTCGGGCTATAAAGTCCTTCATCGGATTAAAAGTTCAGCCAGCGAAGATGCAGTCCATCGTTGAACATATGAAGGAACATCCTGATGTCTTCGTACTCTATCGGACGAGTGGGGACGTGGATCTTCTGTTTGAGGTCATTTTCGAGAAGATGGAAGACCTTAACACCTTTCTAGAGACTGAGCTGGCTCTAGAGGGTATCCT
>DAOVCM010000199.1 GCA_030670015.1 Candidatus Bathyarchaeota archaeon | reverse complement strand
ACTACAGAGATACCATCGGAGAGCTAGATTCCACCGAGGAGGCCATCATACGGGACAACCCTAAACACCTAATCATCTGGAGGGAAGGGGATGAATCCCTCGGTCACGCAATCTGGCATCCATCAAATACGCCCCACCACCCAGACGGCTCGCCCCGGGACGAAACAGACAGGAAACTACTTGAGAACCTCCTTGGCAGTACCTCGATATTTGCTGAACTTCACGAGCTATGGCTAAGGAAGGGTCACAGAGGAAGAGGGTATGGAGAGAAATTCTTCGATTTTTTTGAGGGTTTCATCGCCGAGAAGGGGTATAACACCATCGTTTACTATGCTAACCATCCAGCAGCTTTGACAATCTGCCGTCAGAGAGGATACCTAGAGGCTTACGGCGTTGAGCTGGAAGGCTTAGATCCCAAGGAAGACGCATATTACATTGTCGTACTCGACCTAGAAAAAAGGGTTGAGCTAACCATCTACCCATAAAAGATCCTCCGTCTGTAAAAAGAAAGGAGAAAATAATATTCACAAAATTAGAGGTTAGCCTGGGCTCGTCCAACATTCTTCGCTAAGTTTATGGCTTGAGCATTTGCCAGTGTAATCAGCTCGCTCACAGTCTCATGCGTCGCGTACGCAGCCTTAAGGGCTACCTTCCTGGAGTTCTGCACGGCAAGGGAGAGCAGCGTGTTTGTCGTCACCGGGGTCAGGTAAGCGGCTTTGAGGGCAACCTGAAAGGCGTCGCTGTAGGCCCTGGCTAACTGTCCGCTGTAGGTGTCCAAGTCGAGGATGAGGTCATCCCTCGGGATGATCACTCCCTTCTCGTAGACGGCCTTTATCTCGAGACCCATCTCTGCGGCTCGTATCCCGAGTCGGGGGAGGAGGTCAGCGAGGTCGTTGGAGAGGGTGTCGCCTTTTCGGGCCACCTCCGTGTCCTGTACAACCCAGATATTCCCAGCTTCTATGCGGGTTCTGATGCCTAGGCCGCCGAACTTGGTGATGATAGGGCCGGGGGAGAGCCCCGTGTTTCCTGAAGGAATGATGATGTCCTCAATGACCGTGTCCCCGGCCTTGGCGAAGACCCTCACCTTGTTCCTGTGAAGGGTCATGGCTAGCTCGAAGGGGTTGCCGTTAGAGAAGATGTAGATGTTCTGGCCCTTGATGATCTTGAGGAACTCGTCGGTGCCGTCTAGGCTCGCCTTCTCCATCGCGATACGCATCAGTGTGTTCTTGATACCCCTCACAGTCACATTGCCCCGGAGCTGCCGCCTCAGATCCTGGAGCATTCCGCTCCCTACCTTGTGGAGGCCTGCGGCTCCGATGACCTCATAACTTTCCAAGAGCTTCACGGTAGAGTCGACGATCCCAAGCTTCTCCTCAGATACTCTTGACACGCTCTCCACCTCAGACCAGCTTGACGGATGGCCCCATTGTCAGCTTCAGGTAGACAGACCCGATGTTGTTCTTGCCCCGCTTCAGCGCATTGGCCAGTCTGGAAAGGACAGCTTCGACGTTTCCCGCAATGTCTTCGTTTGACATCATCTCCTTCCCCACTATGCACTTTATGAACGGTCTCTCCCGGCTTCGTAGGATGACCACCCGCCTCTCACGTTCTAGGATGGTGTCAATGGAAGCCTGGGGCGGAACGGGCGTGGGCATCTTACCCTTGGGCCCGAGGATGGGGCCAGCTACGCGGCCCACGGTCGGCATCAGGGGTGCCTCAGCAATGAAGATATCGAACTCCTTCAGCCGCCTCTTCGCAGCCTTCCTGTCCGACGCCAGCTCGTTCAGCTCCGCCGGCTCTATCACGCCGTCTGCCCCTGCCCTACGAGCCCTGAGGGCGAGGTCACCCGACGCGAAGACTAGGACCTTCTGGCCGCCAACGCCGTTGGGTAACTGGACCCTCAGGTTCACCCTGTTGTCGGGCTGCCTCATGTCGAGGTCCCTCAGGTTGACTGTCAGGTCCACCGACTGCTCGAAACCCCTCTCAGGCGCTGTGTCCCTCACCTTCGCAAGGGCGTCCATGATCTTCTCCCTAGGAACCGACATCTCAGAGTCTCCTTGTTCTCACCCGGAGTGTGATATAAAACTTTATACGGGTTCAGCGAGCTTCGGGTCGTAATCTCCCTCAGCGACGAGGGCCTGGACCTCCATCGCCGACCTGCTGTCGACGGTGACCCCCATGCTCTGACAGCTGCCCAAGATCTCCCTCACGGCCGACTTTAGGGACGCTGCCAACAACCCCTCCCGCTTCCTGCCAGCGATGTTCACAACCTGGTCGAATGTGAGGTCCCCGACGTAGTCCGTGTTCGGGGTCTGGGAGCCCTTTGAGATACCGAGGGCCTGGGTGATGAGGGCGTAAGTGGAGAGCATCCCCACCTTAACGGTGAACTTCTTTGTGTCGGTGTCCAGTGTGACATCAACCGGCACCTTGACGCCCCTGTACTCAGCGGTCTCCTCGTTGATCTTGTTCACGACGGCCATGATGTTAAAGCCAAGGGGACCCAGGGCCGGCCCTATGGGGGGCCCACCCGTCGCCTCGCCGCCGCTAACGATGAAATTTAACGTCTTCTCTACCATTGTTCTATACTCCCTTCAATTCCCGGACATAATCGGCATGGACCGTGATGGGAAGGGTGAACGTCGCCTCCAGAAGCTCAACCGTGACCTCCTCCTTGGACACGTCGACCCTTACTATCTTCGCCTTCATACCCCTGAAGGGGCCGGCAACGACCTCAACCAGGGCGCCAACCTCAAGCCCCTCGACGACAGGCCGAGTCTCAAGGTAATGCTCAACCTCAGCCGGGTCGACGAGCCCTTGCACCCTCTCCCGAGTGTGCCTCATCCCCCTGATAAGCTGATCAACGGCATGGGGCGCCGCCGTCTCGATGATTATGTAACCCTTCAACTCTATCGGAGCCAGAATGGCGGCTATAGGCAGATCCTCGACCTTCGCCTTGTCAGCGAGCATACGTGTCACGTTCCTCTCCTGACCCATAGTGACCTTGACCGCGTAGAGGGCTGTTCGGGGCTTATGCTCAGACAAAGGATCACGTCCGGTGTATCCGTAAGAAATGCCCCGT
>DAOVCM010000121.1 GCA_030670015.1 Candidatus Bathyarchaeota archaeon | reverse complement strand
TCGTCATGGTGTCATCATCTCAAACATCGGCCACGCGGGGGACGGTAATGTTCACAGCGTCATCACTCGAGGTGACCTAAACGACGAGCGGTGGCACAAGACGCTGAAAGCAATCATAGATGAACTTATAGAGATCGGACTTAGCTTGGGCGGCACACTCTCCGGCGAGCACGGGGTAGGGTTCACAAAGAAGCAGTATCTCCAGAAGCAGGTTGGACAGATACAGATAGGGCTAATGAAGTCCATTAAGCAGGCTTTCGATCCATGGAATATCCTAAACCCTGGGAAGGTCATAGACATCTAAAATACTACAAGCGATATTACTCGTGAGATCCTAATCCTCTCTCCGAAAAAAATGAGGATAATGGGTCAAGCCTGGAACGAGATATTTTAAACTGTACTTTACTTGAATGTTAGATGTGCGTCCCTATGCGGGTGGCAGTTTATTACAGGAATGATGATGTCAGGCTGGAGGAGATGCCTGTTCCCAAGATTGGACGAGGCGAGTTACTCCTGAAGGTGCTGGTGTGCGGTATCTGTGGCAGCGACGTGATGGAGTGGTACCGTATCAAGAGGGCGCCTAGGGTGCTTGGGCACGAGGCAGTCGGTGTCGTCGAGGAGACTGGTGAAGGTGTCGAGAATTACGCTCCCGGAGACAGGGTTTTCGTCTCCCACCACGTTCCCTGTAACACGTGTCATTACTGTCTCCGTGGAGAGCATACCGTGTGTAGGACTCTGCACAGCACCAATATAGAGCCAGGAGGTTTCGCAGAGTATGTTCGCGTACCCGCCATCAATGTTGACAGAGGCCTGTTCCCTATCCCCGATGAGGTGTCAAATGAGGAGGGGGTTTTCATCGAGCCTCTTGCCTGCGTTCTTCGAGCCCAACTCAAGCTTGGCATTTGTCCTGGAGACACAGTTCTGATACTGGGTAGCGGTGTCTCTGGCATACTCCACGCTCAGCTGGCTCGGAGCCTCGGGGCTACACGGATCATAGCCACTGACATCAACGAGCATCGTATCCGGTTTGCAGAGCGCGTCGTAGACGCTTCTATCGACGCTAGGGAAGATGTGCCTAGCATTGTTAGGAAGATTAACGACGGGCGGGCGCCAGACCATGTGATCGTTAGCACGTCTTCTCTCCCTGCGATAAAACAGGCTTTTAGAGCTGTGGATGAGGGAGGTAAGATCCTTCTCTTCGCTCCCACACCGCCAGGAGTGGAAGTCCCCCTCGATCTCAACGATCTGTGGAGCCGTCAAGTAACTGTAACTACTTCTTATGCGGCAGCTCCAGATGACTTGAATATGGCTCTTAGGTTAATAAAAGCCCGTCAGATAAGGGTTCCCTGGATGGTCACCCACAGACTCGGACTAGCAGAGACAGGTATTGGCTTCAAGTTGGTCGCAGAAGCGGATAATTCCCTTAAGGTCATCGTTGAACCACAGCAATGAAATAAGGGTAGATTAAGTCTACATTCACCTCTTATTCTATGATGTAGACCCAGAAGCTGTTTAATTAGCCCATAAAAGGCTCATTCACCGTGTTTTTCAGACTGTTTTCTCTTGATTTTCGCTAACTTCAGTATAATTCCTCTACCTGTTCTACCTTCATCCACAGGCTTGATCTCAACGAGCCCGTTCTCCTCAGCTTTTTTCAAGATCTTATCTCCTTTTTGGGTTCTCACGATGACTGTGGACCAGCCGTCTGGTGAACCAACGTTCCCGATGGAGAGGTCAGCAAACTCTGATGCGAAGTCGCTGCACATGTGACAGCACGGCCTTACGAGGTCTTTCACTTTACTCAACTTTACAGCGTAGATGTCTTTCCCCTTCTGATGAGCCATGAACTTGCCCTTCTTGATCTCAAATTTCTCCACCTTTGACGCATCCACTCCCTCCTTCTCCAGGAATTCCATGAAGCTTGGGTAGCTGAAGGTTTCCATGCAGAAAAGACCTAGCTTAAGGTCCACGGCATCTCTTATGGCTGCATCTGAAAACTCTCCTGTTTCTATCTTGCTGAGTCCCCTTATCTGGCAGGGAGTGCCAACCACGGCTATGTGACTCATGGCATGCTCTTCGATTGCAGAGCAGACCCCAAGTAAGGTAGGACTAGAGGTATATTTCGTCCCGGCACAGTCTAGGACTTCATGCTCAGTTGAAGCCACAACCGGTTTAGCAATCCATATAGCGCCATCCTCCAAGCCAGTCACAACGGCTCCGTCTCCCCCCTCGGAGAGGAACTGCGTAAGCATTGCGGAGACCGCTCCACCGTCTTGACAGTGTTCAAGGATGTCAGTACCCTTCGCCTTTACGGCGTAGATCGCACTATGAACGCCGATGTCGACTTCCTCCTCTGTGCGAGTTCGCCCGAAAACAAGCTTTTCCATCTCCTCGACGTCAAACTCAGCGCTGGGGCAGTTGGCATAACACATGCCACAGGCTACGCATAGGCCTACCAACTTAGGAGTGCCTCCTTCCATTTCTATGGAGTTCACGGGACAGACGGCAACGCATGAGCCGCAGCTCACACATGTTCCCTTCCTAATGACCTCTGTCATGAGGTGGCCGAAGATCTTGGGTCTTCCACTCATAATGTATCACATCTGACAGATTATCCGAATAGCCGATAACTAACCTTTGATACAAGGCCGTTTTCAGTGATATTCTTCTATCCTAAGCCTTAGAGAATATAAAACTTCTCGCATGTCCTAACCCTTTTAAAAAATATCCGGTGCATAATACTTCGCTATTAACAGATACTACGCACGAGAGCGCGCGGGGGCAAATTCTATAATTGGTATAAGATGGTTAATAATAAAAAATGAAATTTTTAGAATGAATAAAAAGTGGGCCCGATGAGATTTGAACTCATGATCTTTCGATTATCAGTCGAACGCTTTGACCATGCTAAGCCACGGGCCCGCTGCAAACCCTTGATCCCAAACCCCTATTAAATATTTAACTCCTTAAGACAGGATGAAGCCTTGACTCCCCTAAGCATCCACTTCCTTGGCACCGGAGGGGGCCGCTTCACGATGATTACCCAGCGTAGACGCACTGCTGGAATTCGCCTTGTCTATGGGAGGACCCATGTTCACATCGACCCGGGGCCAGGTGCACTCGTCTTCTCCAACTGGACTCGTCTAAGCCCTCAGAAGCTTGACGCCATAATCGTTACGCATTGCCACCCTGACCACTATACAGACGCCGAGGTTCTCACAGAGGCCATGAGTCACGGCACCACCCAGAGAAGGGGAATACTCGCAGCTTCTAGGAGCGTCCTTCAGGGTAACCTCCCGTGTGAACGGAGCATATCAACCTATCATCAGGGCTTGGTGGAAGCTATTGAAGAACTTAAACCTGGTAACACATTCAAGGTTGGTGACCTCAGATTCCGGGCAGTAAAGGCCATTCACAGCGACCCCGATAGCATCGGTGTAATACTTGAGATCCCCGAGCTCGGATCCATCGGCTATACCTCGGACACCGGATATTTCCCAGAACTCGGGGACATCTATAAAGAGGTCAGACTGCTCATCGCCTGCACTATGTGGCCGAGGGATCAGCATCTTCACATGCACCTCTCAACCGATGAAGTGTTGAAGGTCATCGAGAATGCGAGGCCTGGATGCGTTGTTCTGACCCATTTCGGTATGAGGATGCTCAACGCAGATCCTGAGGCTGAGGCGTCATTCCTTGAGGAATGTACTGGAGTACCAACGGTGGCTGCCCGGGATGGGATGCAGGTTGTCCTCGGAGATAACATCGAGGTGAGGGGTTCCCGGAAAAGAGACGAACCTAGAATCATTGAAGTCTGAACTTGATGTCCGTCACAAAGTTTTTATGGTGAACTCCTCATCTCGTATCCTGTACTATCTGAGGAGATGAAAATGGGGTATCGCTTTGTCCTCTCCCCAACGTGGGAGAGTTAAGAGAGACCTTCATGATTTCTCGTTTGTAAGTTCTCAGACGGTCGCGGACACGTTTATCAACATGTTCTTCACCACTATCCATATTTACAGCCAGATGAATCGTCCGCGTTACAGTATAGAGGAGCGATTGAAGGATGAAAAGACTGCCTAGGAATATTGACTTCATCGAGATTGAGGAGAAGTGGGAGAAGCTCTGGGAGGAACGGGGTATCCACAGCTACGATTGGGATGACGATACTCGCCCCAGGTACTCGGTAGATACACCGCCGCCCTATCCAAGCGGTGATTTCCACATGGGTAATGTCCTTAACTGGACGTACTT
>DAOVCM010000244.1 GCA_030670015.1 Candidatus Bathyarchaeota archaeon | reverse complement strand
GGTCGCCCGATAATAGGCGTCGGCAGCCATTCCGGCGATAGTTTCGTGGTGGCACATAATGTACTGTATGTCTTCTTTGATGAGGCCGTCGATCAAACCTATGTTCCCGTGACCTGGAAGGCCGAACACATGTTCTACTCCAAAGCTCTTGAGGCACTTCGCTAATGCTTCCCCTCCCTTGATAATCATCACAATCTCCCTAACCAAAGGAATTATGGACGTTCGGCTTTATGTATTTCTAGATAATGATCGGGGAATAAGGAGTTGGAAAGGCGGTAGCTCTGAGCTGATTTTGACGGATGCTCCGTTCTGCTTACCTTCGACCACACAATATTATATATTAATCAAGCACATGACTACAACGATCTTCAGAGAAGCAAAACGTCAAGTCTTCTTATCGTCCTTTACTCTATACACCATAATCATGCTTCTCGCTAATTTGCCCGAACTAGAGTTAAGGCTTAATATGATAAGTCGAAAAATAGACTAAGCATCATCATGCGGTGTCTACATGTCTAAGAGAGATTCAAATAATTATTCGATGGAGGAGCTGCTCGACAGGAGGCCACGCATATTCAAGGGTCGAAAACTGAGAGAGGTCGCTTTCCCCCTTGGAGGCGTCGGCACAGGAACAGTTTCCCTAGGAGGGAGAGGTGACCTCCGGGACTGGGAGATATTCAACCGCCCTAATAAAGGACGGTGGCTCCCCTATACTTTTCCCGCCATCTGGGCAGAGGGCGAAAAGTCCGTAGTTAGGGTACTCGAGGCTAGACCTTCACCGCCATTTACCGGCGCTCATGGTCTCGACAGGACCACTGTGATCGGCCTTCCCAGGCTGAAAGGCGCCCAGTTTCGTGGCGAGTACCCTCTCGCTTGGATAGAGTTTGAGGACGACGATCTCCCCGTGGAAGTATCGCTTGAGGCGTTCAATCCCATGATACCCCTCAACTCGAAGGACTCGGGTCTTCCGGTCGCTATTCTCATCTACAAGCTGAGGAATCCTGGGAGCCGCAGAGTATCTGCATCCATCTGCTTTTCCATGTGTAACGCTGTCGGGTATGGTCGGGAGATCAGGTTTCCAAGGCCCTGGGAGGGGTTCGGAGGCAACCTCAACGAGTATGTGAGGGAGAGAGACTTCAGCGGAATAAGGATGACCTCCACCAGATATGGGGAGGATGACCCTCAGTTTGGCTCCATGGCCCTGGCTACCAGCTGGAAGGACATCACCTACACCTCCAGGTGGGCGAGGGGAGAGTGGTGGGACGACATACAGCGTTTCTGGGACGACTTCTCCGAGGACGGCCGCCTAACCAACCACGGAGACGAAACCTCCAGCCCTGAGGGTAAAACCGACATAGGCTCCCTGAGCGCGCACGTAGAGCTAGAACCAGGTGACGATGTGGAAATCCCCTTCATAATCACCTGGTACTTCCCGAATAGGGCTAACGAATGGGACAGGGCACCGGATTTCCGGGGAAAGATTCTACGCAACTGGTATGCTACACAGTGGAAGAACGCTTGGGACGTCGCCCGCTACACATTCAAACACTTCGACCGACTCCGAGATAAAACAAAACTCTTCCATGACACCCTCTTCGACTCAACACTGCCCTCAGTGGTCCTCGACGCCGCCTCCAGCCAGATGAGCACTATTCGGACCAACACATGCCTTCGCCTCGCCGACGGCACCTTCCACGCCTTCGAGGGGTGTAGCGAGACCATCGGGAGCTGCCCCATGAACTGCACCCATGTATGGAACTACGAGCAGTCCCTCGCCTATCTCTACCCCCGTCTGGAGAAGACGATGAGAAAGACCGATTTCATCGTCAACACAGAGACCGACGGGAAGATGGCCTTCCGCACCAAGCTTCCGACTACCTGCTACATCCCTTGGACCCGAGAGCCAGCGGCTGACGGCCAGATGGGGTGCATTGTCAAGCTATACAGAGAGTGGCAGCTGACCGGGGACAGCGACTTTCTCAGAGAACTCTGGCCCCAGGCCAAAAAGGCACTGGAGTACGCATGGAAGAGGTGGGACAAGGATCGTGACGGCGTCATGGAGGGCAGTCAGCACAACACCTACGACATCGAGTTCCACGGCCCCAACACTATGATGGGAACCATCTACCTAGCCGCACTGAAAGCCTCCGACGAGATGGCTCGGTCCCTCGGTGACTCCTCGGCGGAGATGTACCGCACCCTCTATGAGGCCGGGATGAGAAAGCTGGACGAGTTGCTCTGGAACGGAGAATACTATATTCAGAGATACGACCCCGACAAGGTGTTGAAATATCAGTACGGTGATGGCTGCCTCTCCGATCAGCTCCTAGGCCAGTGGATGGCGATGGTTACCAACCTCGGCCACTTTCTCCCGGAAGAACACGTGAGGAAAGCGCTGACCTCGATCTTCCGCTACAATTGGAAGAGGAACCTGCTAGATCACGAGAACTGCCAGAGAGTCTACGCTGTCAACGATGAGGCCGGGCTCCTCCTCTGCACCTGGCCGCTGGGTGGAAGACCCGCCCTCCCCTTCGTCTACTCGGACGAGGTCTGGACAGGCATAGAGTACCAGGTCGCCAGCCACATGCTCTACGAGGGGATGCTAATGGAAGGCTTGTCTATAGTCAAGGGTGTCAGGGACAGGCACGATGGTGAGCGACGGAATCCCTGGAAC
>DAOVCM010000086.1 GCA_030670015.1 Candidatus Bathyarchaeota archaeon | reverse complement strand
GAGGAAAAATAGAGTTACGGCATAGTAGATATCTAAGCAACTTGGATCATGGTGAATACATTTTTACAAGTGTAGAAACTTTGTATTGGTCAGTTTTTCAAGATGGTTATATTCCTGTTTCGGTTTGGACTGAGGGAAAGTTCTGGTCGGCATCCAACCGGTTTCAGTAGAGACTTCTAAAACGGTGTAACGGGCTTATCCTTGACCTTAGGAAGAAAAAAGGATAGAATATCTGTACCTGTAAACTATCTCTATTTAGCTTCAGAGTTATTTCTTTTAAATTGGCTCATGTAGAGGTTGTAGTAGAAGCCTTGTTTTTCTAGTAGTTCCTCGTGGCTGCCTCGTTCTATTATTCGCCCTTCGTTGATGACGAGGAGCTGGTCCGCCTTTCTGATGGTGCTGAGGCGATGGGCTATGACTAGGCTTGTCCGCCCCTCTAAAAGCCTGAGCAAGGCTTCCTGTATTCTTATCTCCGTCCTTGTGTCAACACTACTAGTCGCCTCGTCGAGAATGAGGATATCCGGGTCGGCGATGATGGCCCTCGCGATGGAGAGGAGCTGGCGCTGTCCCTGGCTCAGGTTGCTACCTCGCTCGCTGAGCTGTGTGTTGTATCCCTGGGGGAGCCTTCGAATGAACCCGTCGGCGTTGGCTAGCTTGGCGGCTTCTATGCATTCCTGATCTGTGGCGTCGAGTCGGCCGTATCGGATGTTCTCCATCACGGTCCCTGAGAACAGGTACACGTCCTGAAGGACTATGCCCAGTTGTCTTCGGAGATCGTCTTTCTTGATCTTGTTTATATCGTGTCCGTCGATGGTTATGCTTCCACCGTTAATGTCGTAGAACCGGGTTAGCACGTTGATGATGGTTGTCTTTCCAGCTCCAGTCGGGCCGACCAGTGCTATTGTCTGCCCGGGGTCCGCCTTGAAACTGACGTCCTTGAGTACGGGAACGTTGGGGACATATTCAAAGTCCACGTGCCTGAACTCAACCTCGCCCTCTATGTCCTCGACGTGTAAAGCATCAGGGGCATCCAAGAGCTCTGGTTTCTTGTCGATAATCTCAAAGATCCTCTCTGATCCCGCTAGGGCTGACTGTATAGAGTTGTAGAGGTTCGCCATCTGCCGGAGGGGTTGGGCAAACTGTCGTGAGTATGTGATGAATGTGGCGATGATTCCCACACTCGTCAAGCCGTTGAGAACAAACCAACCGCCAAGCCCTGCCACTATGGCAATGTTGGCGTTACTGAGTATTCCCATGAGGGGTGGGATGAGCATTGCATTGGTCATCGCCTTGATACCCGCGACTCTTACAGCCTCGTTCACCTTGTTGAAGGATTTTACAGTGCTTTTCCGCTGTCCAAAGGCGATGACAACCCTCTGACCGCTGATGGTCTCCTCCATTAAACCGTTAAGACGACCCCTCTGCCTCTGGAGCCCTCGGAAGCTGGAGCGAGTACGCCTTCCAACTATAGCGGTCATCATGATCATAATGGGGAACACCACGAGGCTTCCGAGGGCTAGCCAAAGGTTCAACCTGAACATCATCACTATGATGCCTACAAGCATCAAGATGCTGGTGATCAACCGTGTGACATTCTCTCGGAGAACCTGATTAATCGTGTCTACATCGTTTGTGAGTCTGCTCATGAGGTCTCCCGTTGGAGTCCTGTCGAAGAAGCTGAGGGAAAGGGTCTGCAGGTGTTCAAAAAGATCCCGCCTGAGGGAGCGGAGTGCCTTCTGGGACACCGCCGCCATGATCCAGCCTCCCCCTATAGACACTACTGTGCCGGCCACATAGGCCCCCAGCATCATAAGAGAAACTCGCAGTAAACCTAAGTCGCTAGCTACAAAGATCTCGTCTATGGCGAGGCCGAGGAGATAGGGTCCAGCCAATGATAGTAAGGTGCTAACTATGGTGAGAACTACGACTGCCAACAGGGAGAGACGATATGGCTTCAAGTAGGCTAAGAGCCTTCGCAGAGCTCCGCGGGCGTCCTTGGCTTTTTCGATGTTGCCCCTTAATCTTGGTCCATGCCCAATTACTTGTCTCGTTCTCTGTGCACTGTCAGCCTTTCTACTCATCAGGGTCACCTCCGTCGCCCAGTTGAGAGTCATATATCTCCCGATAGATGGGGCTGGTATCCATGAGCTCCAAATGGGAGCCTTCAGCTACGATCTCCCCCTCATCCAAGACGACGATCTTATCAGCGTTGAGGACCGTGCTGATCCGCTGAGCGATGACGAAGCATGTTTTATCAGTCATGAGTTCATCTAACGCCTGCTCAATTTTAACCTCGGTATCAATGTCAACAGAGCTAGTACTGTCGTCAAGAATCAGTATCTTTGGTTGAATCAGAAGTGCTCGGGCAATTGCTACTCTCTGTTTCTGTCCCCCGCTAAGGTTCGCCCCTCTTTGCCCCACCATCGTGTCATAGCCCTCAGGAAAATTGAGGATAAAGTCGTGGGCTTGTGCAGCCTTAGCTGCAGCGATAACTTCGTCATCCGTAGCGTCCTTGCGGCCATACTTGATATTGTCCCTTACAGTGCCAGAGAATAGTACAGACTCCTGCAGACTTATCCCTATATTGGAGCGTAGCGAGTCCTCTGACAGGTCTCTCACATCCACCCCGTCGATGGTGACCTTACCGGAGGATACGTCATAAAGCCGAGGGATAAGGTGAATTAGGCTTGATTTACCGGAGCCGGTAGCGCCAATAAGGGCTACAGTTTGACTTGGTTCCGCCACTAGGTTGATGTTCTTAAGAACCGGTTCTCCGCCGTCAGAATCATAGCTGAAATATACATTCTCGAAAGCGACTCTGCCCTTAAACTTGGGGAGGGGAAGAGCGTCATATCTATCTCGTACCTGTGGCTGTGAGTCGAGGATCTCTGTTATTCTTTTAGCCGAGGCATTAGCGGCTGAGATCTGTCCCGCCGTCATGGCCAGCATGAGCACCGGGTACATGGTTGAGAGGAGATAATTGATGAATGCCATTATCTCTCCGACGCTTATTGTTCCGTAATACGCTTGTAGCCCCCCGAAGTAGATGACGGCGACCGATCCTAGGTTTATGAGGAGAAACATGATTGGTATGAGAACCGAGAGAATTTGAGCCACCTTAATCGATTTTTCCATGAGATCTTTGTTGGCGTTGTCGAAGCGCTTGTTCTCGTAGTCTCTCCGGACGAATGCCTTGACAACTCTGACGCCAGCAAGATTCTCCTGAAGGACCTGGTTAAGCTTCTCTAGTCTCTCCTGTACTTCTTTAAAGAGTGGCTGTGCTATTCTAACGAATATTATTACGATTATCCATAGCAATGGAAGCAGCATTAACATCTTCATCGCAAGTTGACGGTTAGTTGCGACCATCATCCCGATGCTTCCCACTAACATCAAAGGTACCCGCGTGAACATTCTCAGTACCATCGTAAAGATGAACTCGACCTGGTTGATGTCGCTCGTAAGTCTCACCAGTAATTGTCCGGTTTGGAAGTCGTCTATGTTTCCAAAGCTGAAGGACTGTATCTTTGTGAAAAGCTCCTTTCTTACATCTGCTGAAAAGTTTCTCGACGCTCTTACCGCGAATATTGTGTTTCCAATCATCAGCATGGCACCGAGGATTGAGATGCCTATCATGAGAAGGCTTGTTCTTACGATAACCCCCATGTTGTTCTGAACGATCCCTTCGTCGATGATGGTCTGGACTAGCCGTGGGATGGAGAGGTCCGTAACTACAACAAGCGTAAGAAGTATAATGGCGAGTATTGCCTCCTTTTTATAGGGATCTAAGAACTTGAGGAGACGTCTCATAGGGTTCATAGTTTATCCTCCAAGGCTTCACATAATTCATTGATTTGAGTGGTAGCGTTCTTCAGGATTTTTTGCAGCTTCGTGGCTGCTTCTGGTTTTTCCCGGACTACTTGCTGAATCTGTTCAACTGCTTCTAATAACTGGGAATTGGATTCATAAAGGTTCATGGACATCTGCTGGAATAACCTCCAGTAAATCTTCCGGATGGTCCGATACCTGCTCTTGAAGCTCTCCATGTGATCCTGAGCTTCATGGACCTCACTTTCCCCCTTCTCCGTTAAAGAAAATCTCTTTAGCATCGGGTCCCCGTCTTCCACCTGCTCAATCAGTCCCTGCTCTCTGAGCTTTGATAGGAGAGGGTAGATGGAACCAGGACTGGGCCTCCAGTCGGTGAAGTAATCTATCTCATCCATGATCTCTGACCCCGACATTGGCCCACGTTCAAGAATACTTAGGGTTATGTAGAATAGCATACCCCTAGGTACACCTATTCTATGTCGAGGCCTTCTATGAGATCTACCACACATCACGTAATATCACCTTCGATATCGAACGAAATATCATTTCCGATATTACTTCTGGGGTGTCTTATAAACTTTCCCAAAGCATATGCCCCTAACGAACGAAGATAAACTGATTTTATGCATTGTGAGAAGAGTTCGCACGTGTCTATTTTCAGAACTGAACAAAAGGCATATGAACCTTTATAAAGTAAAAATCGAAGAAGCTAGAATCTCATCAACATGTGAAGATCATATTCTTAAAAAGCGATTTATCCAATAAGTGATAAAAACAAGAGAATGTACTACGACTCAAGTTCACACGAAAAACTCACCGGATATGGAACTCAGAGCAGCACAATACTAGAGTTCCAGTTAGGAGATGTCCCTATAGAGAGGTGATATAATCAGCGAACCAATACAGATTAAAAACGGGAATATCGAGATACCAGTTAAGACGGGAGTCGGGGTGGAAATTAACAAAGAGGAATTCTTCAGTATCTGGTTGAGTACCCTCTGACAGTATTTTCAGAGATAACCTTACATCTGTAAGTAACTAGGCTTATGAGAATAGGGAATCACTCAAATAATTAGCAGTGAACAAAATATACTTCCCAAAAAATGAAGCCATTTAAAAGCATCTAATATGACAGAACTCTAAGATTGGTGACTCAAAATGCCAAAAATATCAGTTGGCACAAAACGGATTGAGAGCAAACTTGTCATCTTCGACATGGACGGAACTCTCATAGAAGAAGAGGCTCGCTTCCTCAGCTTAGCGAAAGCAAGGGTCCAAGCCTTCAGAAAGCATGTCGGAGAGGACATCATAGAGCTCTGGTCGAGAGCTTCCGGAGTCGACATTGACAAG
>DAOVCM010000206.1 GCA_030670015.1 Candidatus Bathyarchaeota archaeon | reverse complement strand
GCCGACGTGGTCAAGGTGGCTAACATCGCCCAGATCGTCAACGTCATCGCGCCGATCCTGACTAGGGGCGAAGAAGTGCTTCTGCAGTCCATCTTCTACGCCTTCGAGATGTTCTCACGGCGCCGGTGTGGAATCTCGCTCAGGCCAATCGTGGACGGACCGACCTATGAGGGTAAGACGAACGGACTGGTACACATCGTTGATACGAGCGCCATCATCAACGAAGATAAACTACATGTCTTTGCGACCAACCGCCACGTCAAAGAGGTCACAAGGGTTCACATAATACTTGAGGACCGATCCATCACAGCCCTTGAGAACGCCGACCTCCTCACGGGGCCTGATGCTAAGGCGGCTAACACGTTCAAGCAGCCTGATTTGGTGAGATCGTATCCGTTTACCGATGCGGATGTGGATATAAAAATAAACGGTGATGAGGCTTCCTTGGAGCTTCCACCACTTTCTATGGCGGCGATGACTTTCCACCTGTAGAAAATTAAACACTCGCTCCTATGGAAAACGTTTGAGAAGCAACAAGGATCAGAGCGGCGTCCACGTCATTTCCGCAAGCCGTTAAACGTCCTCCTTTTCATGCTCTTTAGTTTCTTTAAGTCAACCTCCTAATCTCACCCCAATACGCTTTTTCATACCATCTGAAATAGGCCCGCGGGAAATCTGGTCACCGTAGCCACAGACCTTGTGAAGGTACGGATTCCGTCTAAGGCGCTTCGCTAGGTCCTTCACATATGGGAACTGTTCCAACTACCGTAGCAGGAAGGCCTTCAGATCCCACTGGATTGTACTCCATAGGCCTCTCCGAGCCTTCTCTGTAGAGGTCCGTCCAGAGGTTGACTCTTTTACTCAGAGTCTTGATTGATCTCAGCCTACTTCGAATTGTTGAATCAGCTAGATTCATTCCTTTCGAAGTGAGTCTACTTTTCAGATGGTCTTCAAACTCAGAAAGTCCCGTTGGTTGTATCTGAGTGCGGGGGGATAGCTCCAAACTAGCATCCAAACTCTGAAGGACGGTGTTTAATGGATAAGTTAACGTCGCACGCGAGGGCAGGTCCGAAGAGATAAACACCCTCATTAACACCCTCAAACTATTTTACTTTATTTGTATTGCCCGCGCGCGCGGAGTAGCAGTTGCACCTCGACGCCTCTTTAACTCTTTTTTAGAACTAATGATCTTGATAATCAAAGCGCTTCATCTTCGCTGACAACACAACTAACATCGCGCGCGCTGGGTCTTCCCCACCCCTGATACCCTCTATTGCTTGTCAGTAAACGTTTTCCATACATATCTTTAAGCAGTGATACGACCCATTATATGGTGATGCACGCTCTAGGTTGTTTAGAATTCATGCATCATACATAACACATAGGAGCATGTGCATCGGAGATAAGATAAATGCGAGTGATGTTCCTCCAACCTGGCCCCTGTATACGGGCGTTGAAGATTGCCAGAGGTTTAAAGGAGGCTTCGGGAGAAAAGATATCGATAGTCCTAGGATTCCTAGAGAAGACATTGACAGAGGTATATGGTTACGGAGACGAGTACTTCGATGAAGTCATCAGACTGGATCCAGAGGATCTTGGGGGAAGCGTCTCCGATTTGGCTGATAGATTTGATCCCCACATCATCCACAGCCATAACGCCCCTGATTATCTTACCGTGTCGGCCTTGAAAACCGTTGAAGGCGCGCCGGTCATCCATGACATTCATGACTCGCTGACAATGAGGAGTACAGGTTACTATGAGGGAGATGACGAGACTAAGATCCAGGGTTATGCCGTGGATGAGAAGTTTGCTTGTGAAGAGAGCGACGGAAGAATCTATGTCAATGAGATGATCAGGAATTACCTTCATCGACGCTACAGCCTCGACCCAGATTCAGAACTCGTGTTATACAACTATGTTTCGGAGGCGATCATACCTGTGAAGATGGGGGAGAGTCTTTCTTCCAGGGATGGGGAGATACACATCGCGTATGCTGGTACTATTACGAGTAAGATTGATGGGTCCCACTATGATCTTAGGGGGATCTTCAGGGAGATAGCGAGACATGGGTTCCACATACACATCTTTGCATCGAGGGAGGATGATGGCTACCGACTGCTGGCGGATGAGAGCCGGTTCATCCATTATCACGGTCATTTGGATCAGAGGGTGCTATTGCAGGAGTTGACGAAGTATGATTTTGGGTGGGCTGGGTTCAACGATGCTAGGAACAGGGTTCACCTCGACGTAGTGCTTCCGAACAAAGCCTATGAGTATATAGCATGTGGGTTGCCTATCCTAACCTTTCCTCACAAGGCCCTCAGCGAGTTTGTCGAGGATCAAGGAGTCGGCTTAGTCATCGAAGACTTTGATATCAGGGAGAGACTTGAGAATGCCCATGAGCTGCACGAGAACGTTTACAGGAAAAGATATGATTTTACCATTGAGAAGAACATAGATAGCTTGGTTGAGTTCTACCGGGATATCATCAAGCTCAGAGGTTGAGGGGCGAGTACGCTAAAAATCTAAGGGGAGGAATGTAGATTAAGTTTGACTGGGAATCCCTGCGACCCTACGTCGCGCGCGCGTCAGCATGTAACGTTAATATGTTAGTTTCTGTATTCTCTTTACTGAAAGCTGATTGTATCTTGATAGAGTGAGGGAGCTCTTCCAGATAAGCTGTTTTTTACGTTTCTCTATGGATTCTGAGCTTTGAAATGTAAAAGAATGAAGGAGTCCTAAAAATTTTTGAGGCATTTTTTAAAGAGTCAGCGCGCGCAGGTGAATTCAATAATTGTGTGTAAAGTGGTTTTAATCCTTATTTTATGATTTTATGGCAGTTCTGGGACGCGCGCATCACTGCTTAAAGGTTACGAGCGCTAACCTACCAGAACTTCCACCAAGGTTTCTTCTTGACTGATATTTCTTCGACTGGCTCTTCCCTTTTCTCTTCCTCGCTAGGTTTCTCCTCGATTGGCTCCTCT
>DAOVCM010000157.1 GCA_030670015.1 Candidatus Bathyarchaeota archaeon | reverse complement strand
TCCTTCACCTTCTTGTTGGGGTATCTGTCTGTGATATCCTCTCCGTTCACGATGACCTTGAGCCAGAAGGGTCCGTCAAACCTCTTGGTGTAGTATGTACCATGATGCCCCACACCGTAAACAGAGACGCTGCGATACGGTACTCCCTCCTTTCGTGCGATGATCCTCTTAATCCTTGAGCGCCCAAGGTCCATGTTTCCACCTCCGCATACCGGAGCCAGTCCAAGCTTCCCTAGAACAACATTAGTGGTATCAGGGTAGGCACCGTTCACCACCTTCGTCTCGATCCCTGATTTTTCTACCGCCTTCATCAACTTCATAGCCAGAGTCAAGTGGTTCGGTAGCCATGGACCAATGGGGCCTATCTTCTTGTACTCCTCATCTGGTAGGAGTCTCGTTACCCACCAAGATCCTAGAGATGAGAGGTTGCATATCACGCAGGGGTTGATCTCCTCTAGAGTCTCAGCGGTGCCGTCTATGTCGAAGAGGTCGATCTTACGGAAGCTTAGGTCAGGGTAGTTACCCATGTTATGGGCGATGTGGAGAGACTCCTCTATCTCTGCCCTTCCCTTCTCCTCATTGATGTCCGCCCCCACAACCTTGACGCTGGATGTCATGGAAGCTATCAGATACATCATGTCATGACCCACGCTTCCCGCCGAGCCGATAATTAAAATTCTACCCAACAAAGCCTACACCGTGATCACCTAAACGCCAGATAATAATAAAACTTCACAGAGCCCGACATAACTGTTAATATGCCCGTAACGAACACTTCGGTATGCTAGACTTTCCTGGTTCAATTGGAAGCCTCCCCTCTTTGAAGAAGTGGAAGAGCCGTCAAATTTCCAGCTACGACCGAACGCTGGGGAACAAGGATTACATCTCTATCCCCCCAAAAGAGATGGCTGTCATCGGAGAGGTGGAGGGATCAGGACGGGTCACGAGAACCTGGTTCACCATAATGTCCAAGGATCCTCTCATCCTGCGAAAGGTGGTTCTCAGGTTCTACTGGGATGGAGAGGACGATCCAAGCGTGGAGACGCCGTTTGGGGACTTTTTCGGCGTGGGCTTTGGGGAATATTCTCATCATCACAGCCTGATACAGGGGATGACAAGCGGCGGTTACTTCAGCTATTGGCCAATGCCCTTCAGAGACGGGGCACGGTTCGAGGTTCACAACCTGAGTGATGAGCCAGTGTCCCACCTCTACTTTAACATCCAGTACCATGAGGAGAATGAGATGGAGGCAACCCGGTTCCACGCTAAATGGCGACGTGAGAACCCCACAACCATCGGGAGGAACTACCCCATCCTCCAGGCGAGGGGGCGGGGCCACTTCGCTGGATGCCTACTCAACATGCAGTCCTACTGCAAGGGAAGCCTCCTCATGCTTCAGGGGGACGAGATGATCTATGTTGACGGCGAGGACTTCCCTTCCATCCGTGGCACGGGCACCGAGGACTACTTCCAGGGTGGCTGGTTCTGGACTGAAGGCTGCTTCAGCGCCCCCTTCCACGGCCTCACGTTAGGTGACATGGTGAACAGCCGTTTCTCCGCGTACCGCCTCCACATACCCGATGCGATACCCTTCACGGAGTCCATCCGTGTCACCATCGAGCACGGACACGATAACATGCTTCAGCAGGACTACTCAAGCCTCGCCTACTGGTACCAGACAGAGCCTCACAACCCTATGTTCGGTCACATATCGGATGACGTCGAGTATCTCATTCCCCTCGGCACCAAGAGCGGCGCATACCTCATGTCCGAAGTTGTCCAGGATCCACCTGAGAACATCGAGCGAAGAAGAACAATTCATCAAGCAGCAAACTTGAGGTTGCAGCTTAGACAGGCGAAGACCAGAGGAGTGATCCCCTCCGAGTTTGAGGGTGTCACAGAGGAAGAGTTCATGCGTGCGGATTATGATGGTCTAAAGAAACTTGTGGAGAAAGTAGGTGAGAGAAGGTCGCGCCTGACAACCTGAATATTAAAAAAGGGGAGGCTCTGTCAGGTGGACGCTAGATTCTATTTCATTTGCCTTTTGGCACTGTATGACTGAAGGTTCCATCCCTGTAATACGCATTGAAATGCTTCTGGCAACCTTTGCAGTAGTATCCTTCTACGTCGAATACTCCAAATTTCCACGTCTTATCTGTCGCTTCTGCCGCTTTGTTACATCGGGGGCATTCAACCATTTTACTCAATTTACAATAACACCAACTATTTAATACATTTTCGCTCGCGCACTCTATAGTTTTATTATATATTAATTTCAATTTCGCGCGAGAAAGATATCTTATAGACACACTTTCCAGTGTGTGATATTTTACTAATAAGACCGGTTACAGCTAGCACATCGATAAATCCTGTCCTATTCCCCCTAACTTTTCCTTTGAGCCGGAATGGTTATTATTCCTCAAACACTGCAAAATACATCCGAGGCTGAAATCATGGCTGGAAGGTTAACTACCAAGAGTCTGCCGTTTTATTATGGTTGGATTATCTTCCTCATAACTTTCCTTATCTACATGTTCATGTTTGGGCTAAGATACAGTATAGGGGTGTTCTTCACCCCCATCCAGCAGGAGTTCGGCTGGTCCACGGCCACAATGGCTTCCGCTGTAACGGTTTTCTTCTGGGTTTACGCCCTATCCGCTCCCCTAGTTGGGAATCTGGCGGAGAGAATCGGGGTGCGTAGAACCGTTTTCCTCGGCGGTCTCTTTCTGGGAGGAGGGGGTGCCCTCGTCTCATTTGTGCAGGAGCTCTGGCACCTTTACCTCTTCTGGGGGGTGATAGCCGCCGTCGGGGCAGCGGCGCTGTATGTGATCCCCACCATGATTCTATCCAGGTTCTTCGTACGGAAAAGAGGGCTGGCCGTGGGATGGTCCAGCGTTGGTGTGAGCGTTGGCCAAGCCCTACTGATCCCCATCGTGTCTGTACTAATTCTGGAATACAGCTGGCGGATGGCGATACGGAGCTTAGGCCTCGTTGTAATAATTGTGACATCCGTTCTGGGCTACGTGTTTCTCAGGGAAGACCCGGAGTCCATGGGGCTTCACGTTGATGGACAGGCTCCTGTTCCATCCTCAGAGATGTCTGGTCCGAACAGTTTGACATATCTTGATGTTGATATGGAGCCTGGGAGTGCTGTGAAGACGAGGACCTTCAGGTTGATCATGCTGTCCTACTTCTTCGCAGTAGGAGGCATCATATCCATTCTCACCTTTGTCGTTCCTCACATGATTCACGTGGGCATCGACCCAGTTCAGGCAAGCGGGGCATTCGGCATAATTGGCATCATGAGTGCTGTAGGGAGCTTCATCTTCGGCATCGTCTCCGACAGGCTCGGCAGGAGAGTTACTATATTCGCTACTACGGTGGGTATGGCACTCTCCTTCTTTGTAGCGTCGATCTTACCTCCAAACCTTAATCTCCTGTACTTATGGGCGGTGCTTTATGGGATCGCATATGGAGGTGCTCCGGAGCAGTACGCCGCTATCATCACCGACTACTTTGGTCGTGGCAACAGCACAACCTTGTTTGGGTTCATCACGCTTGGAGGAGGTATAGGCGGCGGCCTGTTCCCGCTGATCGGTGGATGGCTTGTCGACATAACAGGTGCCTACCATTC
>DAOVCM010000251.1 GCA_030670015.1 Candidatus Bathyarchaeota archaeon | reverse complement strand
GACGTTCATCGGCATCGCCATGGAATTCGATGCGTAGGGATACCTTGGAGGTATCGAGCATGAGGAGGTATCCGCCTTCGACTGGGACTACAACCCTTGGAGGGAGACCCAGCCTCAGTTCTCCTATTACCCCCACGGTGGCTCCGCACCCTCGGGACCGCCAACTCTCCATTCCTTCTGGATAGTTCATGCGACTGGCCCTGGGACCCAGACACTCACGTGGGAGCCTGTGGTCGGCAGCTGTTGGGTCGTCGTGATGAACGCTGATGGCTCAGCGGGTATCGACCTAGACATGCGGTTCGGGGCCAAGGTCCCCATACTTCGTACCATCGGGAACGGGCTTATGGTAGGCGGAGTCATCACCCTCATAATCGGCGGGCTCATCATCTACTACGGTGTGTTTCTACAGCGAACGCACACGCTTGGGGAGAAAAAATCAAATCAACTTAACTCTTGACCCTAAGCGAAGGAAAAAAAATATAATCTTATACTTTGGAATAATTATGATGCGTAAAATCATTAGAAAATATGCTATGAATGAACGGTTTATTATTAGATTTGGTAGTCTTCTTATTCTTGCATTCCTTATTTTCCCAATCATATGGTCTTTGAGTTACTATTTTTTACCTGAAGGATTGATGCGCGGTAAAACTCCTACGGAGTCTATAATCGGTCCAGAACTATCCTCTACTTTTGTTGGAGAGTGGTGTAAGATCGCGGGATTTAACCTCATGGCCGCGTTTTTAGTGATTATACTTAATTTAGTACTGTGGCTCGACCTTATTCCATTAGGCTACATGTATCCTTTTGGACAGATCATATTATATGCTGTATTTATTGGGACAAACTCGTTTTCTATTCCAATGCCAGAGCGTATGGCTCCTTCGTTATCCATATTGACTCGTGCTGGTCCATATGAGATGATTGGTTTTCTTCTAGTAGCAGCAGCAACTTACAATCAGTCAAGATATGCACTCACGTGGGAATCTCACCGTATTACGGTAGTTCCTCGATTGAAAATGGAACAATGGATTGGATTGGGTGTCGGATTTATACTTATTATCTTGGCTGGTTGGTGGGAAGCCACGATGATTTTCGCATTATAAAAAGAATATACCTACTATTTTCTCACTTCCTCCAATAACTACGTTCTTAAAGAAACATCGTCGTGCGCGCGAGCGCTGAATTCGCGTACTGTTATTATCATTTCATTAAGGGCAGTGAGCTACACTCTGTTTAAATCTTTTATACAGGATTAGGTTAGAAGAGCGTGGTGAAAAAATGCTTAGCAAGTTAAAACAGGCGATTATTGACGGGGATGAGGAGGCCGCCAAATCATTCTCGGAGAAGATTTCAAGCGAGGGTATGGATCCTTTGGAGGCAATCAACGGAGCCGTTATCCCTGCTGCGAGGGCTGCCGGTGAAAAATTTGAAAAGGGTGAGTTCTTCGTCCCTAATCTCCTGCTTTCTACTGACGCAATGAAGGCTGCAATAAACATCTTTACTGCAGGAATGAGTGAGAAAAGCAAAGAGGAACTAGGAAAGGAGGGAACAGTGGTAATTGCCACAGTTGAAGGTGATATCCACGATATTGGGAAGAATATTGTAGCTCTACTGCTCGAAGTCAATGGGTTTCAGGTACACGACCTTGGGAGGGACGTGAACTCAATGGATATCGTTAACAGGGCACTGGACGTCAAGGCGGATATAATAGCGTTATCATCTTTGATGACGACAAGCATGCCATCTCAACAAGACGTGATAGACATGCTCAAGGCGATGAAGGTTAGGGACAGGTTCCTTGTAATGATTGGAGGGGGATCTGTGACTGAAGACTGGGCTGAGGAAATAGGTGCGGACGGCTACACTGAAACCGCCGAGGAAGCCGTGAGATTAGCTCAGGCGCTCATGAAAAAGGGAGGGACGGGATAAAATGACTCCACCTTGGAGACTACAAGAGATCATCGAAAGAGCCGAGAACGGCCCTATATGCATGGAAAGGGACTTTGACCTCAAGATCATGTATTCGAAAATTCAGGAGCTCATTAAGAAATACGACATAAAGTACGACCCTGAAAACGTCGTGCCCACCGATAATACTATGACTGACGACCTCTGGGAGGCAGGTCTCGAGTTATATCTACACACAGGAACCCTCTGTACCGACTCACACAGGAGAATCACATTCGATGAGAGCGAAGTCAAGGAAGCCCTGTACCTTCACCCCAGTGAACTCATCGTTGGAGCAGGCAATGAACGAAAAAAATTTTACCACAGAAAAATCGAGGACACAAGGAAACCTTTCTGCATCTTTAGTCCGAGTCTACCTTTCTCTGAGGAGCTCTTCACATCCGTAAAGATGGCGTACGCCCAGGAACCACTCGCAGACGGCGTTGGCGCACCAGTGTTAGAAAAACTGAGGGGCATGCGAGTCAGATCTGGGTATCCTTCAGACATCGCAGCGGCATCCGCCCACGCTCTGATGATAAGGCAGGCCGCTAGGAGGGTGGGAAGACCCGGCATTTACCTGGCGGATGTTCAGAGTGCACTGTCGGACGCCGCACAGATTGCAGTAAGTAATCCTGAATGGGCCGTGAG
>DAOVCM010000170.1 GCA_030670015.1 Candidatus Bathyarchaeota archaeon | reverse complement strand
CTGAACAGATCCAGGTTCTCGGTCACCCTGCCGACCCTGTTCACAGGGCTGTACGCGGATGTGTCGCTGTGATAAATGCACAGGGCGTCACCCATTGGCCAGTAGGCTATGGTGCCGGCTTTGACCTGCCTCACAGCCTTCTCGACACCTCGTTTCAGACCCACGATGAACGAGTGCCCACCTTCAACGGGATGAGCGCGACCCTCAATAGGTATCTTCCTCAATATGGCCCTGACGGTGAGGGGAGCCGAGACCCTCACGAGCTCCCCCAGGGCCTCCCCAACGCCCTCTATACGAATCTTTATGGGCGTCCTAGCCAGGCTTTCACCCATTCAAGCCTTGCCCCCAGATGTCACGTGCTTCACGATCTTGTTAGCCACATCCACACCCGTGGCTTCCCTGAGCGCCTGCCAGCCCGGGGAGCCGTTCACCTCAAGGATGACCGGACCACGGTCGGACTCAATAATATCGACCCCCGCGTAGTCGAGGCCTATCGCCATAGTCGCCTTCACCCCCAGCTCCAGGATATCGTCGGGGACCGGTTCGTCCACCATCCTACCGCCCTGGGCGACGTTGGTCTTCCACTGCCCCGGGGCGCCGTACTTGTAAGCGGAGCCGATGACCTGTCCGCCGACGACGAAGACGCGTATGTCTCGACCGGGGTTTGAAAGGTACTCCTGGACTATGAGCGGCTGACCCAGGCGGCTGAGCATCTTCCACGCATTATAGGCGATGTCGGGGGAGTCAAACCTGAGGGAGCCCTTCCCCATGGAGCTTAGGATCGGCTTGTATACGCTGACACCCATCTCAGTCGACCTCTGATAAGCGTTCTCCATACTCTCCGTCGTGTAGGTTAACGCCACCGGGAGCCCCGCCCTTGAGAGGATATACTGGGTGGCATACTTGTCCCGGGCCCGGCGGAAAGGATAACACGGGTTGACTACCCGGATACCCGCCACCTCCATGTGCTCGATCAGGCTAATTCGACGGGTGAGCTGCTCACACGTGCCAGGTCCAAAGCTCCTCACAAAGCATACCTCCGTATCAGTGATCTCATTCCTCTTGAGCCAGAACCGGGACTTAGTTGACGAGACCTCGGAGGAAACGTCGAGAATGCTGCCTGTGGCGACCTCGTGACCGAGCCTCTTAGCTGTCTCCACGAGTTCAAGGCTGTTGTTGCTCTGTGATTTGCCGTAGAGGAGGAGGACCTTCATAATCCGTCTCCTTTACACAACAACAATAGGTTAAATAAATTAGCTTTCATACAGAATCGTTTAGCAGCTCCCCCTAGGCCCTTTAGCTCAGACGGTAATCACGTTCACACGAAGGCCTGGATGGTCCCAGCCACTACTCACGACCTATATTATTTAACCTATGAAGATGTATTCAACCAATTGCATCGTAGAAGGTTCACACGATGGTCAGTGTATCCATAATAACTGGAAGCGAATCGGACAGGGAGCTGGGAGAGAAAGCAGAGACCATCCTGAAAGATTTCGGAGTCCCTTACACGCTTGAAGTTTACTCCGCCCACCGCACACCCGCTGCCTTGCAGGAATATCTTGAGACCTCAGAGGCGTCGGTCTACATCGCCATAGCCGGCCTCTCTGCCGCCCTGCCAGGATTCATCGCAGCTCACACGTTGAAACCTGTCATCGGCGTCCCTAGAGATGTAAAACTCGGCGGTCTCGACTCCCTGCTGTCGACGGTCCAGATGCCCACAGGCGTACCAGTCGCCTGCGTAGGTATAGACAACGCGAGGAACGCAGCCCTTCTAGCAGTGGAGATCCTGGCTCTCAACGACGAAGTTCTGAAGGAGAAACTGGTGGCGTATCGGCGAAGGCGAGCGGCTAGAACCTTCTCTCAACGTAACTGAGGACGGACTCGAAGAATACACTGCCGTCCCCGTAAGGTGTAGGCTCCTCCCTCGTCCAATAGGGGGTCTGCCATCCGTAGTAGGCCCTCTCAGGGTGGGGCATCAGGCCCAGGACATTGCCCTCAGGGTTGCAGATGCCCGCTATGTCGTGCCACGCCCCGTTAGGGTTGTGCCATGGCTCCATGTCCGCGAAGGAACCGTCGTCCCTAGCGTATCTGAAGACGAGCTGGTCGTTCTCGTAGAGCCTTCGCAGGTACTCTTCCTCCCTTTCCCTCGGGAACACGAACCGCCCCTCTCCGTGGGCGACAGGCACCCTCATCACCGAGTCCTTGGGCATCCCCTGGGTCAGGACACAGTTGCCTTCATTCACATGCCTCATCCTTATCCAGCGACACTGATAGCCCTGCGTGCTGTTGGCTAGCGAGGCCTCAGGATACCTCGATCTGCCCTCGAAACCAGGGAGGAACCCCGCCTCAACGAGAAGCTGGAACCCGTTGCAGATGCCGATGACAGGGCGCCCTGAGTCGACGAATCTCTGCAGATCGGGGCCGATCCTGTACTCGCACTCTTTCGCCCATATGGCGCCGCTCCTCACGTAATCGCCGTAGCTGAAGCCACCTGGGAAGACGAGGACATCGTAGTCGTGGAGGCTCCCCTCCCTGAAAACCCTCTGGGTGTGAATCACCTCGACCTGAACCCCCCGGTCACGGAATGCCCTCTCCGTCTCGCTGTCACAGTTTGTACCCGGCGCACGCATCAGCAGGACCCTCACATCTGACCGCTTCATCCAGACCCTCCAAGAGGCGTCTTCCACGCCACCATAAGCTCATTTAAAGACCTGTCAATGGTCACACCATGCCTACCCGAAACGGTGAATCTGTCTCCCCCTGTAACCTTCCCCACCTTCCTGAAGGATACTCCCTCCAACGCATCCTCAAACGCCTCAGAGCGACTCTCCGGCACCTCGACCAGCAGCCGCCCATTCGACTCAGAGAATAAGATGAAATCCTCTCGCATCCCCTTTATAGCGGACACGGAGGTGAGATCAACCTCAAGACCAAGACCTCCCGTGAAGGACATCTCCGCAGCCGCCACGCCTAGACCTCCCTCCGACAGGTCGTGGCACGCCCTCACGAACCCGGCGTCGATGGCCGAAGTAAGACGACTGTAAATCTCAAACGTCTTCTCAGCCTCCAGCTTCGGCACAGATGCACCGAGAAAGTCCTTAAGCCTGTAGTACTCCGACCCTCCCAGCTCGGGGTATGTTTCGCCGACGAGGTAGACAATGTCTCCTCTTTTCTTAAGGTCCATCGTGACAGCCTTCCGGATGTCAGGCATTATACCAAGGGCGGTTACGAGGAGAGTAGGCGCCACAGGTCCAAGGGGCGACTCGTTGTAAAGGCTGTCCTTACCAGAAATGAAAGGGGTTCCGTACACACGCGCTACGTCGTAACACGCCCTGCAAGCCATGACAAGGCCGCCGAGCCTGTCCTCGTACTCAGGGTTACCCCATGTGAAGTTATCCAGAAGGGCTATTCGCCGCCCTCCCAGAGCCACGTTGTTCCTCACCGCCTCGTCGACTACTGACGCCGCCATCCAGTAAGGATCAATCTTCCCGTAGCGGGGGTT
>DAOVCM010000021.1 GCA_030670015.1 Candidatus Bathyarchaeota archaeon | reverse complement strand
GTACATCAGGGGTCGCGATAACGTTGTAATCATTGATGCGATAAAAACTGGCGCTGAGCCTGGCACCATACACAAGATTATTCCTGAGGAAGTAGGGTCATTCGACTTCGCTCGATCTCATAGTCTTAACATCTCAGGGGTTCTTAAGCTGGGGTTCCAGCTCTATCCCAAGGAGATGCCGAAGAAATTAATCATCCTAGCTGTGGAAGTTCAGGAGATAACTTCCTTCAGCGATAAACTAACATCTAATGTTCAGCGAGCGATCCCCAAACTTATAGAGGTCATCAAAAAGGAATTTATTTAACAGACTTTTTTACTTCATTTATGAAAACGAAGGAAATCGAGATGTTTTCAGTAGGAGATAATCAGGCGTGTTCAAAAAAGCCCTTATTACCCCTGTAATCCTCTTCACCTGAAAGAAAAAGGGGATAAGGTACATTTCTGAGCCTTTTAGGTACTTAGCTATCTTCCATTTCCATCTTTATTATTCAGCGTATACGCTGAGCGGTCTACAGATCGAATGACGGGTTGTACATCCGCGATCTCGGGGGCGATCACTCGCGCTTCTCTCTCCAGTAATATCATCCGCTTCTCTTGTGAGAGTTTACCAAGTCTCTGAATTGTCGCAGTGTAGTCTGATATGAACTTAGGCAACACTTTGAATATGGGGAGCACCATCGGCTTGAAGTAGACTCTCTCAGGCTCCACCCCCATCTTCTCCAGCTCTAACTTTACCTCCTTCACAAGCTTCTCAGTTAATTCCTCTTCACGGCTCTCTTCAACCTCGCAGATCATGATGCCATCCGCTCCGTGTCCAAGGACCTTGAGAAGGATTTTCTTGTCCAGTATCGCGGTTGAGGGCGTTCTCACGATCCTTATGTTCGTAGGATAGTGGATCCGCGCTGTCCCTGCATTGTCCGCTGCAGTGTAGCTGATATTGTCGTCAAAGAACCCGAGTAGGACAACATTATCCCCAGTATCCTCCAGAAGACCTTTTACCTCCTCTAGAATAGCCTTCTGTGAATAATTTGGAATTCGTAGAACTCCTCTTACGCAGGCAGAGACGCAGGCACCACACCCGTTGCAGGACACTAGGTCAACTATCGGCTTCGATCCTTCAACCCTGATGGCACTCCTGGAGCAGACCTCAACGCATGCACCACAACCATCGCACTCTCCAAAGGCTAATGGCTTGAAAGGATCCAGTTTTAACTTGCCATCGCCAATAAAGTTGACGACATGAGAGGCCGCCGCTCTTGCGTCGATAACCGAGTCGTGAATGTCCTTGCAACCAGTTGCCACGCCGGCAGCGAAGATCCCTGCTCGTAGCGTCGAGATGGGGTCTAACTTCACATGCTTACTCGCGATGAACAGATCTTCACCGAGGGCGATACCTAGCTTCGAGGCCAGCTCACTAGTTCCCTTCGAAGGAACCATAGCTGTGGCTAGCACAACTAACTCGACCTCGTTTCTGAACATTAGGCTCGTGTCGATGTCCTCTACAAGTATCTCAAGTTTCCCATTGGGCAGAGGTGTCACTTCTCCAGGTTTCCCGTGGATGAAGTGGATGCCTTTTTCTCTCGCCTCCCTATAAAAGTCCTCGAAGCCCCGGCCGACCATACGCATATCTGTATAATAGATATATATCCTCAGATAAGGGAGGAACTTCTTTAATAAAACTGCCTGCTTTACAGTGTAGGGACAGCAAACTGCGCTACAGTAGGAGACACCTCGATGAGGGTCACGACTGCCTACGCAAAGGATGAAGGCGATGCTCTTCACCCTACCACCGTCCTTCGTTGTAAGTACATTTCCCTCAGTGAGTTCGTTCTCAATTAGCCTCTCAACTTGGAGGGCGTCGACCACACCTGGATGCTCTGGATGATAGCTCCTCAACTTCTTCTCGTCGATAAGATCGAAGCCAGTAGCGACGATGATGGAACCAACATCTATCTCGATCACTCTATCCTCGTCGTCCAGTTTTATGGCGTCCGCGGGACAAGCGTCGACGCAAGCCCCACACCGCTTGCAATTCTCGAAGTCGATGACATAAGACGAGGGTACGGCTTGAAGAAAGGGAAGGTAAACCGCCTTCCGGGGATACAGGCCGGTCTCAAACTCGTGGGGAACCTCAGTAGGACAAACAGCGGCACACCTACCACACTTGAGACACTTATCGATGTCTATGCCCCTTGCCTTCAGCTTGACTGCGACCTTGTAGTCCCCTGGGCCACCTGAGACATCCATCACTTCGGCGCTGGTGTACAATGTAATGTTCTTTTCATTTTCTACTTCGGCCATCCGTGGGCTTAGGATGCAGGGAGAGCAGTCAAGGGTCGGGAAGGTCTTGCTTAGCTGAGCCATTCGTCCTCCAATGCTAGGGTTCCTCTCGACGAGGTTTACCTTGAAGTCTATCTCTGACAGCTGGAGGGCCGCGGTGATGCCTGCGACGCCGCCTCCGATGATTAGAACATCTCTGCATATATCGACCTCTTTATCATTTAGGGGTTCAAGGGTCAATGCCCGTTTGATCCCTCCCTTCACGAGGCTGATGGCTTTTTCTGTTGCGCCCCTGTCATGGATCCAGCTACAATGCTCCCGGATGTTGACATGAACTAGCTGATACTTGTTTACACCCTCTTCTTCAACCACTTTCTGGAACATCTTCTCGTGCATGTGAGGGCTGCAGCATGCTACTACTACCTTTTCTAAGCCGCGCTTTTGGATGGAATTCCGGATCATCTGGAGCCCCGGCTTAGAACAAAGGAACTCGGAGACCCGGGTAGTAGTCACGCCAGCCATATCCTTCACAGCGTCTCTCACCTTATCACAGTCAACGGTTCCTGAGATGTTCCCACCACATTTACATATGAATACGCCTACCTTCATCTCATACACCCACCTTCTCCAACAGCCCTGAAACACTGATGGAGTTTACATCGAATCCCAGCTCCTCTGGGTCAATGCCCAAAGCTATACCTAGTAGCTGTGGGTAGTAGAGAATGGGAATGTTAAACTTCCTCTCCAACTCGGTATTCATCAGTTTTTGGTACCTGTCGTACATGATGCCGCAGAAGGGGCAGATAAGTACAAGTGCGTCAACTCCAACCTCGGTGAGGACCTCAAGTTTCTTACGTGCCATAGCCTTCGCTACGCCTTCCCTTACCGCCAAGATGCTTCCGCCGCAACAGTAATTCTTGTTGATATAGTCTACACTCTCGGCACCCGTCGCCTCGACTAACTCGTCCAAGCTATGGGGGAACTCAGGGTCGTCAAAGCCTTCATTGAGGCTTGACGGCCTCACATAGTGGCACCCAGGATGTGTAGCGATCTTAAGCCCTGTGAGAGGGTGCTTTACTAAATTCTTGATCTTATCTGTACCAAAGTCCTCGTACAACATCCTGGCGAAGTGAATTACCCTGGGGTTTTCGCCCCTATACTCTGAGCCAACATGTTTGCTCAGCAGATTATTCACGTTCTTCACAGTCGTCTCATCCTTCCCTAAGATATCCGCTGCCTTCATCAGCATCTCTCCACAGGCGGGGCAAAGGGCAACAACATCGAGCCTCGCCTCCTCTCCCTTCTTGAGGTTCATCGCAGCCATGGAGATGGCCTTCACCTGATCAATAGGCTCTATTGGGAAGCCACAGCACCCAAAGCCTACATCAACTAGTTCTATGCCGAGTGATTTTGCCACAGCCCGGGATGACTGCTCGTAGTTTATCTGTCTTGATGGTATTGTGCACCCAAGGAAAACGGCGTACTTCATTTTCCCGCCTCTGCGATCTTCATGATGAAGTCAGGCTTTGCCACCACCTCTGGAAGCCCCTTATCGGCTCTCTCATCCTCGATGAAGTCATCTATCGGGTATACTCGCCCGTTTTCTGAGAGCATATCGACGAGCTTCATTAAGTTCGGGGGTGCGATGCCCTCCTCAGCCGCTATGTTTCTAAGGACAGTCATGACCTCAGGCGGTCTCACATCTTGCGGGCAGCGCTCTTGGCACATGAAGCACATGGAGCAGAGCCAGATGAAATCGTTCTGGAGGACCAGATCCTTCAGGCCAAGCTTTGCCAGCTTCATGATCCTCCTTGGGTTGAATTCGGCCTCAATCCATCGGACAGGGCAGCTGGCGACACAGACGCCGCACTGGAAGCATTTGCTCAAATTGGAGGACCCCAGTTCCCTTGCTAACTTACGTAGGAAACGGGTGTCTACCTTACTGATATCGACAACAGCCCCACTGAGTTTCATATAATATCCTTCTCCACTTTTTATGTGCTAATGGATTCATACTCTAGAGGCTCCTCCCATCCTCGCTTATCGCACTCTTTCATAACGAGGAGCTCTAGGACACTTCCATCGCTTTCAGCGATATTGAGTGCAAGCCTCAGTCTGTCCGGGTTTTTGTTGCACATAATCTCTACTTCGTCGCAAATACAATTCACATAATTGAGTAACTGCTGGTAGAGTTTCTTGAACTCGCCATCTAACTCCTCTGTTTTCAAACTAGTCTCAGTGTAACGTGTTTTTCCTGCGTCGACTATGTGGAATTCTTCTAACGCCTGTAGTACACGCTGTGCGTACATTATAACCGGACCACCCCCCATACGAATAGCAACCCATACAGCCTCGATAATCTCCTGTTTTCTTGCACCCAGCTGTAGGGCCTTTTTGACGCTTAATGCAATGCACCAGTCACATTTCGCATAAACTGAGAGTGCGACTGTAATCAGCTCCTTATTTTTTGGATCAATCGCACCTTTTTCTTCAGTCATCGACATGAAGCGTTGCCAAGCCTCCATCTGATCTGGTGACAACAGACCAATTTGCTCAAAGTTCGAAAATATTTCCTCATATCGAGTTTCCATTATTCTCCTCTTTTTTTCACCTCGTTTCTTTTTCTTATCCATAATTTTGTCCTGTTTTTGGTAACCTGTTAGAATGGACATGTCCGGCAGCTCTTTCCATCCTCGCCTCTCGCATTCTCTAGAGACAAAACGTACCAAAACGCTCCCATCGGATTCGGCGATGTTAAGTGCAAGCCTTCGTCGGGCTGTGTTTCCACGACATAAGGTTTCCGTTTCGTTGCAGATGCATTTTACGTAATCAATCAACCTATAGTAGAGCTTCTTATACTCACAGTCTACTGCGAGTTGCGCACGAGCACACAGTATCAACTCTTCTTCCTCAATTTCCTTGAATTCTTCCAGTGCCTGAAGCACTCGCTGTGTATGCATCAGAGCTGGATCGCCTCCCATAAGAACTGCAATCCATGCCGCATCAACAACCTCCAGCTTTCTTGCACCTAGTTGCAGCGCCTTCTTCACATGTAACGCAATGCACCAATCACACTTCACGTAGACTGAGAGTGCGACAGCTATCAGCTCCTTACGCCTCGAACTGAGCGCGCCCTCTCTTTCTATCATCTCCATGATGTCATACCAAGCTCTCATTTGATTCGGTGACATTAAGCCCATTTTTTCGAAGTTTGAAGTAATTTCGTCGTATCGATTTTCAAAAAAACTCATTTACTTTCATCTCTCCTCCTCTACCTGAAAATATTAACCTCAATAAATAGTATATATTTTTAGGTCATATCATTAATACTATTATATATTTTCTTAAAAAAAATTATCTCGCTGGGGGACAATAGATAGATCATTAATACTAATATATGGCATCCTCCTTATGATTGATAGTCCAATGGAAACACGAAAAATTACAGCTCTGGGGAAATACTCTCTAATTATTACCCTCCCTAAAAAATGGGTTAAATTGAACAATCTGAGCCGGGGTGACAATGTCTCACTGACAGTCCAACCAGACCTCTCTCTGATCATTCACCCAAAAAGTAAAGCCTTTGAGAAACAAAAAGAAATAACTCTAATTATTAAAGCCGACGAGAACGAGAACACGATAATAAGACATATCATAGGTTGTTACTTGAACGGCTACAATATCATTAAACTTGAATCAAGAAATATCTTTTCTGTCGAACAGCAAACTACGATTCGTAGAGTAGTGAGGTCACTATACATGAGGATTATTGAATCTACTGCCAACAATGCTACCCTCCAAACTCTAATGGATGAATCCATGGCTTCTGTGATCTCTGGAATAGAGAGAATGCACATCATTACAAGCTCCATGTGTCAAGATATCTTGAAGTCCATGAAAAATTGGGACCAAGATCTTGCTATGTCTGTGATCTCTCTTGAAGATGATGTAGATCAGTTCATGTACTTTCTCCTTCGACTGCTACGTATGGCTGCTATGAACCCCTCACTAGCAAATCAACTGGGACTTGATATGATCGATTGCCTAGATTGCCAGACGCTTGTCCACAGAATCGAGCATGTAGCTGACCACACGACAAATATTGCTGAAAGTCTAATAAACTTGTTTGAGAACTGGAAATTTATGCCTAAAAATATTTTTCCAGTTTTAATTAAAACGGCGGAGATCGCGTTCGATTCTTATGATAAGGCAGTTCAATTCTTTTTATCGAAATCCGTGGATAACACCGACAAGATTATTGATCTGCAAAATGAGATTAAAAGATTAGAAGAGACAATCACTCCTATGCCCTACTATGGAGAACGTGAGGAGAAGAATGTCCTATGTCACATCTGTGTTATCAGGGATAGCATCAAGAGAATCAGCGAGTATGCTGCAGATATCGCAGAGCTTACAATAGACCGTTCATTTAAAGCATAGAATTGTAAAATTCACACTAAAAATAAGAATGTGTTTAACTCGTGTTTTTTTTCAATAACTTAGAAATAGGCTTAAAACGTGAAAAGGAGACCTTTTGGGGCTTAGATCACATAGTCAATAAGGATAGGAAAAGTTCCATGATTCAAGTTTATTTCGCCGAAATAGCCCCAAATATGGGAGAACATATTTCATGAGCTAAATACATACAAAATTATTTTATCGTCTTTCACGCATGTAAACCAATATTTTTTTATTAAATAATGTTTGAATTAAACAGAAATGCGACGTACTACATCTCAAATAGGATTAAAGTGTCCTTATTGTGATAAAAAAATAATTTCTCCTAAAGAACTTAGAATTCATGTCAGTAAAATACACAAGAAGAAGGAGAACGAGTTCATGGAGTATTTTTTTGGCGGTCATTGGACCGAAGTCGATTTTATTACACTCATGCTTCAGAGGGCGATAGGAGGTTTAACTGAGGAGTTCTGCCAACAATGTGGTAATTGTGTGTTAGGATGTCCAATGTCGAAGGTCATCCAAGGGTTCACGCCACGACAGATAGTCTCGCAGGTTAGGTTGGGTCAAGTGAAGACGGTGTTGAGATCTGATATCATTTGGGACTGTACCCCTTGTTTATTATGTAAGGAAAGATGCCCAGATGAAACTTCTCCTTATGAAATCATAAAGACTCTCAGAAACCTATCTGCTCGAATTGGCTATCATTTTCCCAGAGATTTCACTGAATTTAACAAGAAGGTCTACCTTTCAGGTATCATTCAAGACTCACAGACTGTTTCCACAAGAAATGGAAAATTCTTTAAACGGAGCGACCTCGATCTTCCTTCGCTTGATGTGCCAGTTAATATGGAAAAGTTCACTGAGGCTATTGATAAATTGGTAAACATGAGGGTATTCATTTGAGATACGCTCTATATTCTGGATGCATAGTTCAGACAGAGCAATATGGATGCGAGCTCTCAGTAAGAGAAGTTCTACCTAGACTTGGCGTGGAGCTAATTAACTGGGATGGAAAAAGTTGCTGCGGTTATCACTATTATAGCGTCACTCATCCTCTTGTTTGGACATACCTAACAGCTCGAAACCTAGGTCAAACGGAGCAACTTGGGTTAGATATACTAACTCTTTGCAATAAGTGCTACTATTCATTTTGTGAGAATCAGGCAAAATTGGAAAGAGATGAATTTCTCAAGGATTTAATTAATCAGATATTGTCTATCGAAGAAATTATATACAACGGTAAGCAGGAAATCTTTCATTTACTGGACGTTCTATACGACTCAATAGGTATAGACAAGATAAATAAAAACATCGTAAAGCCCTTTAAAAACTTAAAACTAGCATCCCATCCTGGCTGTTACGCCTTTAGACCGAGTGAGCTTAGAAGGCCTAATGACAGTGAAAATCCGACTAAACTTGAGAAATTAATTCGAGCACTGGGTGCAGAGACATACACTTATGCTGAGAAACTAGACTGCTGTGGCTCGTCAATATCTGTCACCAATGAAGAAGAATCACTGATGATTGCGGGCTCGAAACTCATAGCTGTTAAAAACCGTGGATTTGACGGACTTGTGACTGTTTGCCCTCTCTGCTTTAGGATATTCGATGGAAAACAACATGCTATCTATAACTTGATTGGCGACGAGAGAGTGAATATACCTGTTTTTTATTACACACAACTTTTAGGTTTAACTATGGACATCTCGCCTGAAAAATTAGGTCTACATCTTAACCAAAGTCCAGTTGAAGAGATAATATCAAGCGTCATAAATAACTGACCCTATCTTTAATGATTTTAAGCAGTCACGCGCGCTGGGAGAGCAATAAAAAAACTGTTAGTCTATATAGAAATTTACGTATTTCTAGGTAGCTGCTCTACCTCTAACACGATTTCAGTCAGGGCTTCAGCAAATCGAGTTTTCATCAGTTTCTCAACATCACTCAGAGCATTCTCAAGATTTACATCGAAGGGTATGACACCGAGGTAGGAACATCCCAACTTTTCAATCTTGTTTCGAAGTTGATCTGATTTCCTCATCACAATATTCTCGACGACGCCTATGATTGGAATTTCCAACTCCAGTAATAGTGTGATGAGCTTCCTTAACGTCTCGAAGGCTAGCTTCGTAGGTGTTGTTACTACGAGGAAATTGATCCCCTTAATCAACCGTATCATATCAAGGGTTGCGTCTCCAATTCCCGGTGGCATGTCGATGACCAGGTAATCCAGCTCCTCCCAGCGGGTAATGGCCAGCAACTCTATTATAGCGTCTGAGACATCTGCACCTCGCAGGGGAGCGGGCTTATCCAAGGAGTAGTAGATTATAGACATGTAGCGGAGGCCGTGGAACAACGGCGGGATAACGCCGTACTCCTCCTCAGGGAATAGGTCATCTATGCCAAGTATCACGTGGGTGGATGGGCTTGTGAAGTCTAGGTCGAGGAGCCCCACTTTGTAGCCTTTATCACTCAGGCTAAGTGCCAACATAGAGGCCACTACACTCTTACCGACGCCACCCTTTCCGCTTGAGACAGCGATAATGTTTCCGATCTTCTCAAGTCGGCTACCAATAATATCCAACCGAGGGTCAGTCATCTTTCTTCACACCCTTTATCGAAGATAAGAGGACACCTCTACCTTCTATTACTTGGAAGTCTGGGCTGCCGCAGCCGGGGCATTTGATGTAGACGTGGGCCATCTCCGGTACGAAGTGGATAGCCTCCGATACGTCCTCACTGAGGTTGTCAGAACTGAAATTCCACTCCTTCCCGCAGACACGGCACTTCAGCTTTCCCGGGACAGACTCGAAAATGAATTTTGCATCTCTAATGATGTCGGGTCTCATCTGATCGATGGCAAACTTGATGATATCGTGTTCAATCTGTTGGAGTTCGCCG
>DAOVCM010000006.1 GCA_030670015.1 Candidatus Bathyarchaeota archaeon | reverse complement strand
TATGAGCCTGGTGCTCTAACCAAGCTGAGCTACGGGCCCCAGCAAAATAATACCGAGATGTCCATATAAAAAACCCTTCGACAACCCCAGAAATGTAACATTTGTACGCCTCAGAATTTACGTTAACTTCAGGAAAGGATTACTTAAGCTGCAAATATACTATCATTTGAGTAATACCCCAGGTAAAGCTAGAAATAGACTTCAAACTCGTGTAGCTCTGGTAAGAATTATAAATTCGCCCATCCTTTTACTGGTAGCCCCCGTGCTCCGGTGGTGTAGTCCGGACAAGCATTCTGGCCTTTCGAGCCAGAGATCCCGGGTTCAAATCCCGGCCGGAGCACTATTCGATTCAATACATCAAGATATTAGAATTAGATAATAATACTAAATAAAACTTAACAGTTTGTAATGTTGCTGATGTAAGCGCATAGTTAAGACGCTGAGGAGGTCACAGTGAAAATCTTAGTTTACGGTGCGGGTGTAACAGGCAGTCTGTACGCTGCACGGCTGCATGAATCCAGACAGGACGTCTCTATTCTGGCGCGAGGGCAACGGTTAACCGACCTGCGCGAGCTCGGCATCGTGTTGGAAGATGTTACCACCGGGTATCGAACGACGACTCGAGTCAACATAGTGGAAGAACTGAAACCGGAAGACGCCTATAATCTAGTGGTCGTATTTGTGCCAAAGAATCGTGTTTCAGAGGTGGTACCTGCACTGGCTGCAAACCTGTATACGCCCAACGTCCTTTTCATGGGTAATAACGCCGCCGGCCCTGACGAGATGATTGCAGCGCTGGGCCGTGAGCGCGTCCTGCTGGGTTTTCCTGGCGCCGGTGGAACGCGAGAAGGTCACGTCGTCCGCTATATTACTTCAGAGGGTAACAGAGAATACAGGACAACAATGGGGGAACTAGACGGAAACACCACTCCACGGCTGAAGAAGATCATCGAGGCGTTTGAAGGTGCCGGATTCCCGGTGACAATCAGCCCGGATATGGACGCCTGGCTCAAGACACACGTAGCGTTAATCCTCTCCATGGGAGGAGCACTTTACATGGCGGGATTCGACAACTACCGTATGGCCCGCACCCGAGACGCAGTAGTTATGATGGTTAGGGCGGTCCATGAGGGGTTTAGGGTACTGCGGGCGCACGATATCCCTATCATTCCGTCAATTCTCAAGATAATGTTAGAGTGGATACCTGAACCAATTTTAGTAACCTTGATCCAGCGAAGATTAAACAGTAAGGTTGTAGAAGCTGCATTTGGGCATGCCAGTGCCGCTCATGAGGAGGGGAAAAAACTCGCCACCGAATTCAAGGCGTTGGCTCGCTCCGCTTCCGTCCCGACACCTAAGATGGACCGCTTGCGTGAATACGTTAACCGAAAGATCCTACCCGTCGAGGATGGCAGCGCTAAGATACCTTTGAACTGGCGCGGTGTGTGGGTTTGGCTGGGCACTATAGTGGGACTAGTGCTGATCCTTACCCTTATCTTGTAACTATTTTGTATCAATCACGCTGATTTAAACAGCCACAGTACCTGTAACGATCCTGATATATTTTATTGGGAGATAATTCCGATCGAAATGAATCCATATCTGTGATCGGGGACTCGAACACGAAGAGGTTTATCATTGAAGTACTCTCGATATGTCCAGATTATGTCTTTGACAAACACGTGTTTTATAATACTAAGGACGTTCACTGTCGCTCTGGAATAACGTGTATTTTCCCATATTTGAGCGCAAGAGCCCGTATTCCAATATTCGTGGTTCCATTTTATAGAGTCATAATTGCTTCATATAAGGATCCTATAATACTGTATAGTTCTGCTTGATAATGTTTTATCCGTTCTTAGATGTCTCAATTTCATAATTTTAAAGATGAAAAGAGTTGCTTAAAAAAACTCAACAGCCCAATTAATGTGTCCCCGAGTTCGACCAATATCCACCTGTTTATAATTAGCACTAGTAATGCCACTCCAACGACACCATAGATGAAGCTAATGGGATAATGATAGACTTCAATGGTAGGATTTATGAAAAACCATGAGAATGGTGGAACATCAAATCCTGTTAACACAACTGTCAGCATTATTCGGGACACATTGAGAAGGAAAAGTATGAGCCCTGCGCTGAGAATGCTGAGCATCTTCCTGAACCAAACCCCCCTCTTCAGAGGTAGGATAAGACCGACCAGGACTGCAAATACATTTACAGCCGTGCATTCCCGGATGATGGTTACCCTCACGTTCCTCTCTCCTCCCGCTAACATGATAAATGCTTCATCCTCTTGCACACCCCACCCAGAGGAGAAGCCGAGAACGCTGAGAGTGTTCGAAGAGGCCTCGGCCGTAGCTTTCTCCAGCCAGCCAATCGGAACCAATGTGAAGCTCCACACGATAACAAGAAAAAGTGTAATGTAAATTACTACATCCATATGAGATAGATTATTGATGTTAGTATTGCTCTTCATTCGCTCCATCCGAAGAATGGTTAGATAAAAAATGAAAAGGTTATGGTTCTATTGTCTTCGCTGTAGCATCCAGAGGATAAGGGCAGCTGCTACGAGTCCTAGGATGATTGATTCGTAGGGGAAGCCGGGGATTCCTCCTCCGCCAGATGGTTTCTCCTCCCCGCTCGGTTTGGTTACGGTGAAGCTTCCACTTAGACCGTTGAGAACCACCGAGAAGGTTCCTTACTAGGTAGCGGAAAAATCGAAGCTGACGGTTTTAGATGCATCTGGATTCAGTGTGACGGTCTTCTCATCCTCAACTTCTCCATCTATCATCAACGTGACGGTATAGGAGCCTGATTGACCTCCAGTGTTAGCGCGCACGTGAGTTTACACTTATTTCCATTTAAACATCCTAGCTCTGGACAAAATATCAGTCATAATAAATTGAACTATAGGGACAAATCGAGGATTCATTTCTCCGTTCGATTTCATTAAAAAGGACTTCGTTGACTAATCATATAATAACAACCTGAAGATCCTAAGCGATTTAAGAAGACCTCGAAATTCAGCATCACAAGAATACATCAGAAATTTTAGGTGTCACTTTGTAAAAGGTAAAATCATTAGTAAATATATACATTTTATATATATATTGGATTAATTGACAGATTGCTAGATTTTTCTTCATCCTTTCGGTGGACAGGGCAGTTAATTCTTCAGGCTTTATTGTTTGATTTACGTTATTTTTAAGTCAGGTTTTTAATGAAATTACCAGAAGAATTAAGTTTATTGTTCAAAAAATTTCGTTTCAGTGTCCTCGGTAGAAGAACGAAGAAATGACTTCAAAAATATTGAAAAGGAAAATACAAAATGATTCTATTTCTTTTCTAATATTTTCTATTTTATCTAGAACTACATAAATTCATGGATAATTTGGTTGAGATCGAATCATCCTTAACCTTATTAAATCCTCTCCACATACTAGGTATAGCGTTATAGAGACACTATATGCGCTATAGGTGTATTGTCCTTTGATGTGTCCCTACTGTCGTTCGGAGGAGCTGAAGACCATTGAGACGAGGGACTCAAAGAACAACACTGTAAGGCGGAGAAGAGAGTGCATTAGCTGTGGGAGACGGTTCACTACCTACGAGTACATAGAGGAGATTGAGCTGATGGTGAAAAAGAAGGATGGCCGTCTCGAACGATTCGACATTGACAAGATCATCAGAGGTCTCCAGAAGGCTTGTGAGAAGCGGCCTGTCACCTTGGAAGAGATGAGGGACCTCGCTGAGAAGGTAAGGCAGGAACTCGTCGACCAAGGAAGGGAGGAGATCTCTTCAAGTGAAGTCGGCGATCTCATCATGAGGCATCTTGTGAAGCTTGACCGTGTAGCGTATGTCCGCTTTGCCTCAGTCTATAGGGAGTTCACAGAGCCTAATGATTTCAGTAAATTGCTCAAGGAGGTAAAAAAATGAAGTACGTGAGGAAGAGAGACGGGAAGCTCGCTGAGTTCGACGATGAGAAGATAACCAACGCCATATGGAAAGCAGCTCGGGCTGTCGGCCTCAAGGATAAGGAAATCGCGAGGCAGCTTAGCCGTGAGGTTGTTACGGAGCTGGAGAAACGGTTTGGGGACGACGGTGTCCCCACGGTAGAAGAGATCCAAGACCTCGTAGAGAAGACGCTTATAGACAATGGTCGCGCGAGGACGGCGAAGGCTTACATACTCTACAGGAAACAGCATCAGGATATCCGGGAGATTGCCGCACTCTTAAGCTTCGAAGAACTTGTGGAGCAGTACTTGGATATCCAGGACTGGCGTGTCAGAGAGAACTCCAACATGAGCTACTCCCTGCAGGGTTTGAATAATTATGTCTCATCAACAATTATCGCGCGTTACTGGCTCACAAGGATCTACCCCCCATACATTGAGAGTGCCCACTCCTCTGGGTCCCTACACATTCATGACTTGGGAGTCCTCGGCCCCTACTGCGTTGGTTGGGACCTTCCAGATCTCCTCGTCTCAGGGTTTAAGGGAGTCCCAGGAAAAGTCGAGAGCAAGCCGGCCAAACACCTCAGGACAGCACTGGGCCAGGTGGTCAACTTCTTCTACACGATGCAAGGGGAGGCTGCTGGCGCACAGGCTTTCAGCAACTTCGACACCTATCTCGCTCCCTTCATCCGTTACGATGGTCTGAACGAGAGAGAGGTTCACCAAACCCTCCAGGAATTTCTTTTCAATATTAACATCCCTACCAGAGTTGGGTTCCAGACGCCCTTCACCAATCTGACAATGGATATGAAGATCCCTCGCTTCATGGAGGCTGAGCCTGTTATCATTGGGGGTAAGGTTCAGCCTGACATCTACGCAGACTTCCAAGATGAGATGGACCTCTTCAACATAGCCTTCGCGAACATCATGAGCGAAGGGGATGCAAAGGGAAGGATCTTTACATTCCCCATCGCTACGTACAACATCACCGAAGATTTCGACTGGGACTCATGGGTTACTCAGAGAGTCTTCGAGATGACCGCAAAGTATGGCTCACCCTACTTCTCCAACTTCATAAACAGCGACATGAACCCTGAGGACGTGAGGAGCATGTGCTGCCGCCTGAGGATCGACAACAGAGAGCTGAGGAAGAGGGGTGGAGGCTTCTTTGGGGCGAACCCTCTAACAGGCTCTATCGGCGTCGTCACCATTAACATGCCCAGGCTCGGATACATAACCCGTGACGAGGATGACTTTCTTGAGCAGCTCAGCCAACTGATGGATATAGCCAGGGACAGCCTGGAGATCAAGAGAAAGATCCTAGAAAACTTCACTGAGTCTGGCCTGTACCCCTACTCCGAGTTTTACCTGCGCTACGTGAAGCAGGGATTCGGCTTGTACTGGAAGAACCACTTCTCAACAATCGGCCTCGTTGGCATGAACGAGGCGGTCATCAACCTCCTTGGCTCTAGCATAGCCTCTCCTGATGGCCTCCGTTTCGCCGTGAAGGTCTTGAATTACATGAGGGATATGCTCTCAGACTATCAGGAGGAGACAGGTAACATCTACAACCTGGAGGCTACCCCAGCGGAGGGAACCTCCTACAGACTAGCACGCATCGACAAGAGGGAGTATCCTGACATCATAGTAGCGAACGAGAAACAGCTAAAGAAGGGGATGGAACCGTTCTACACAAACTCCTCCCAGCTACCGGTTGATTACACAGGCGACCTCTTCGAGGCTCTTGAGCACCAGGATAAACTTCAGACGCTTTACACAGGAGGCACAGTCTTCCACACCTTCCTAGGGGAACGACTCCCCTCCTGGAAAGCAGCTGCATCCCTCATAAAGAAGATGGCAAAGACATCGAGAGTCCCCTACTTCACGTTGACACCTACCTTCAGCATCTGCCCCACCCACGGGTACATCAACGGAGAGCACGCCGAGTGCCCGAACTGCGGGGCGAGGTGCGAGGTCTACTCCAGGGTTGTCGGCTATCTCAGACCCGTCAACCAGTGGAACGACGGGAAACAGGCGGAGTTCAAGATCCGTCACACCTTCGATAGAACCGTCATACTGACAGAGGCCACGATGGGATGAGGTTCGGCGGGATCCAGAAGACAAGCCTCATCGACTATCCGGACAAGGTTGCCACAGTCCTCTTCACACAAGGCTGCAACCTTCGCTGCCCCTACTGCCACAACTGGAGACTCGTCTTCAACTCAGCCGGTCCCTTCCTCACGGAGTGGGAGGTTCTCCAGATATTAGAGGATCGGAAGAAGTTCATAGACGCAGTGGTCATCACAGGAGGTGAACCCACGATACAAGCGGATCTCCCTAACTTCATGAAGGCTCTCAAGGAACATGGATACACCGTAAAACTCGACTCCAACGGAACCCTGCACGAGGCGATTGTAGAGTGCCTCCCATATACAGACTACATCGCCGTCGATGTGAAGACCTCACCCGAAAGGTACACTGAGCTTGGAGCAGAGAGCGTTGAGGGCCTGCTCAAATCCATCGAGATGATTAAACGGGGCACCACCAACTACGAGTTCAGGTGCACCGTCGTCCCGGGCTTCGTCGATGAGGAGACCGTCCAGAGTATGGGAGAAGTGGTTAAGGGGGCGAAGCTATTCGCTTTCCAGCAGTTCGTCCCTGGTGACACTCTAGACCCAGCGTTTAACTCAGTCAAGCCTTATCCCCGAGATAGGATCTCTCAACTAGCCGATATCATGGCGAGCTATGTGGATGAGGTTATCCTCCGAATATAGTACGCTACAACTTTGAAGACCGAATCCTGGAGGCTGTTATCTTCAGCGACCTATGAAATGTTTGATAGGACCCTGTTTTTACTTGTACAATTGCAGGGAGCCTGTGACCTTGTCCATTTTCACGGAGAGATCTGGTCCTAGTCCCACTGCTGTCACGCTGCCAGGAGGTATCTCGGTTAACCCGCGGTCCTGTATGATCACGTTGACGATGTCCAACTCCTCGGCCTTTTCAACTACGTCCTCTAACTCTTCGAGGGACTCAACCTCTAGTGCAACCTTTTTCGCCCCCTCGTTCCTCCACTTGATCCAAGCCCTATGGTTCAGCTTCTTCGCAGCCTCAGAGGCGTCCACAGCGGCGTGACTGGCCTGGCTGATAAGCTTGCCGACGCTCATCCCGAGGTCGGTGCGGAGGATGATGCACATCTTGTACTCAAATGGGCGTCTATTGGTCACCGCTTAGGGCACCAACCTGTCCCTGTCCCGGGGGAACATGCAGCAATCCCTGATGTTGCTCATCCCTGTGACCGTCATTGTCAGCCGTTCGAGGCCGATGCTCCAGCCAGCGTGGGGTGGCGCTCCATAGGAAAAGCCCTCGATGTAGTGGGTGAAGTCTTCGGGGTTGAGCCCTTTTTTCCTCAGCTGCTCACGGAGAAGACCGGGTTTGTGGATCCGCTGGGTGCCGCTGCTTATCTCGACACCGCCATAAAGAAGGTCAAAAGCACGAACTATACTGAGATTAAAACCAAGTTCTTCAACCTTAGGATAAGTAGCACTGATATATTTCTCATCATCAACATTAGTTATATCATAAGGCATGGCGTAGAAGGCCTTCTGGGCAGACGGCCAATCTTTTATGAAAAATGCTTCCAAATTGATTATCTCGGTAAGCTTCCGCTCCTGGGCTTTAGAGAAATCGTCACCCCAAATGATGTCTTCACCCTCGTCTTGCAGCATCTCCACGGCTTCGGTGTATGTCAGCCTCCTAAAAGGGAGCTCTGGTATCTTTAGATGTCTTTCAAGGGTCTCGAGCTCATGAGGGCGGTGCTCCCTCACAGATTTCAGCATGTAGACGAGTGTTTCCTCAAGGATTTTCATCACTGTCTCGTCGTCGGCGAAGGCTTGCTCGATATCCATCTGCCGTACCTCGTTTAGATGGGTGGGCGTGTTGAACTTCTCAGCCCTCCAGATAGGAGTGACCGTGAATACTTTCTCGAAGCTGATGGCGCACAGCTGCTTGTATAGCTGGGGGCTCTGAGCCAGGAACGCTTCCTTCTCGAAGTAAGGTATCTTGAAAAGATCTGCTCCGCCCTCGGAGGCGGAGGCGATGATGCAGGGAGGCTGAATCTCTAAATAATTTCGGTCAGCTAGGAACCGCCTGAAAGCAGTGAGTAGTTCATGCTGGATCTTGAAAATCGCAGAGGTGCGGGGGGTCCTGAAGTCCATGAACCGGTAGTTAAGCCTGGTGTCAAGATCCGCTTTCACCTGCCCGAATAGATCGAAGGGAAGGGGCTGTTCAGATTTATTTAGAATCTCAATCTCATCTGGGATGAACTCTACGCCGGCCTTGGCGATCTCGCTCGCTATTGTCTTGCCTTTAACTACTATCACGTCCTCACGTCCAAGGTTGGAAACGTCCTCGAAGCTACTTGTATTTAGCTGATCAAGTTTTATTGTGAGTTGGATCTCTCCGCTTCTATCTCTGACGATGACAAACTTGATCTTCCTGAGTTCCCGTATCCTTGACACCCATCCTGCGATGGTGACGATCTCTCCAAGCCGCCTCTTGGCTTCCTCTATGTATATACGCCCAAACATACTATGTGACTCCAAACCCAGCTGAAGCTAATGGGTGAAGAATATTGAAGGCTATAAAAACTTTGGTCGGTCAGTAGGCGTACTCGACCCGGAGATCCATTTCCCTGACACTCTTCGCAATGTTCGTGAGTGCCCTTATCCTCTTCTTGCTTAAGCGTCGCGCCCTCCGGCCTTGCAGTACTACCCGTGTCTCTGTACTGCCGTCAGGCAGCCAAATGATGTTGATTGTTATGATGCGCTGGTCTAAGAAAAGGTCCTCGAGGAAGCCGCGGTCGCTGACGCCATCCTCTATAACGAGGACACGTCGTTTGAACGCGTTTCTCATTTCCCTTGTCAGCTTCCCCCCTTGGTCCATGAACCTTCGACGGTCGCCCCGCCCTACCACGAGGACGAGGAAACCGCCAACTTGAAGTACTTTGTTCAGACTGGCCTTCTGTAGAGAAGGATACTGGTTTTCAATATCCAATAGAAATTGGGCGACCTTCATGTAGAGGTCGTCGACGGCTCCGCTCCTGATCTTCTCTTGGCACTTTGAACAGAGCATCCCGCTCTTGAGACAGAACTCACATAGTTGTGTTTGCACTCGGTAGTTCCTCCGGCGTACCGGAGGAGCTAGTGGGAGATGCCTTGTTCAGGCTGTTTCATCGATGGAGTTTGATCTCGATTGTGCTCACGTTGGTAGGCTGAGGTCTATCCGGAGAGGTGAGCGCCTCTGTGCCTATGTTGATTTCGTTGACCGTGATGTCGGTCATGTACCTGTTCCTCATAACCTCGACCACATCGACGGCCATGCTGATGGAGCGACCTCGAGCCTTGACCATTACCTCATCTTGTCCGTTCTTGAACAGGGTCATGCATGCGAGCACATAGTTCAGGATTGGCTTCCTTCCGATGAAAACGATATTTGATCTCGACACTTTAACTCCTCCTGGTATCTTTTCTTTTTTGGTGTCTATCTTTAAGCAGCTCTCCTGTTAAAAGGTTATCGCAATAGGGGTGTGAATGACATATATCTTTAATTTGGCTAGTTTTAACCTTGAATTACAGGCGACCACGTCTAAAAAAGGGGTATGAGAATTCTGCTCAGACAAAGATTAATAGGGGATTCGACATATGCTTGTCAGTTTGGGCCGCCGTGGCTCAGCTCGGTAGAGCGTCTGGCTGTTAACCAGTTGGTCGACGGTTCGAATCCGTCCGGCGGCGCCACACTAGAGGTTTAGACCATTTAATAAGCCCACCTTTTTGTGTAGAGAGTATATAATAGATTCTGAATTGAGTGGTATTTTAATTCTGATTAGGAAGAAAAAGCTTGATGTTAAATCAGGAAGTTTAATCTTATCGTTTCCATGAAAAGGGCACATGCGCGCATGAACTAGCTAAAAAATTCTTACTCTTCTCCCAAGAGTACGAAACAGGATGAATTTTCTGAACTCTAACTTGCGTTATTTCATCTGGTCAGGTCTTGAGAGTTAAGATCCTCTTGGGAATGGGTCAGCCGTGTACCAGATATGCCTTTTTCTGTTTCGAATATATACGTATAATTACATAATATTGAAGTTACGAAAAAAACTAATCAGATTGGTGGTGATTGAGGCTGCACAGAGAAAAACCACTATTCCGAACACGATCCAAATGATTCTCTTCAGTTTCATAAGTTCATCTCAAGTTATATTGTCTAATATTATTGATTTAGATTCAAGCAGTTTTATTTATATCATGAAGGTATGTTATTTATTAAGTAATATAAGGAACATTTTTCAGGAACTATCTTATGATAATAGAAGATGTAAGTAAAGGGTATTATTACAAAAATCTCAGCTCATATTGTTTTAATACATTCAATGTTATCCACTCCAAGAAGGCGGTATTATCACCTGGCTAATGAAGAATATATTGTGAATATTCTTTAGACATCTAGAGATGTCGTTTAATATATTCTGTGTGAAGTAGGCTAGTATCATTTCTTGACGTCTTCTTTATAACGAAGCTCTGTTCCCTGTACGGCTTAATTCCCTAACGGACAGTATTTCACAAGCTATTCGGCAAACTGCTGGTTTTTCACGGTTATTTAGTCTACCCCCTCTTCTCTCTAGCTCTTAGCTCATCGGAATTGAAGCTGTATGACTTGGGGACTCGGACTCTTGTCTTTTACTCATTGTCCATCAGTGTAACTAGGTCATCTATCAGTACGAGTTTGCCTTCCTTTTTCAGTTTTTCATATGTTTTTGTTATGGTTTTTATGATCTCGTCGCCCATTCGTTTAAAGCCGAGAAGATGGGAGGTTTCCTTCGAGAGTGAATCTACACTGAGGCCGAGGGAGTGTGCTGCCACGAGGATCATGGCCTTATCGACTTCCTCTGGTGAGATGTACTCGATTGGGCGGAAGGACTCCTTGACCCCTTCGACTGGGACACGAACTCTCAGAACCGTAGGTGACTTGGGCCACAGAAAATCTCCCTTGATAAGGATTGACCCCCGGCTGGCAAGCCTCTTCACCTCCTCCTTGAAGGCTGTTTTAAAGAGCTTAGTTGCCCGTTTCAGCCTGAAAGCGTTGTTCATCCGTTTGAAGGCGAGGTCGACATGGATGGGTCCTTCCACGTTCACGAGGGGTGGAAGGAGGCGTCTGACCTCTGCGTGATAGCGTTTCAGGTACCGTTCTCGATGTTCTGCAGAGTAGCGGCTGAAGAGGTGTCTTGGACGCAGGTTCGAGAAGCTGTAAGGCACGACTTCTGGGAGTTTGTTGCCATGGGCCTCTTTTACATTGACCTTTTTGACGGTTCTTCTCCTTTTCGTGTCTGGGGGTTTTTTCCGTGCTTTCAGCGTCTTGGGACTCCGCTCTGCATCCTGCAGTGCTGTCTGTAGTTTTTTTATCTCTGTCTTACGTCTCTGAACCCAGTCCGGGGACCAGATCCTGTGGATCCTCCATCCGAGGCTCTCGAGAACCTGGAGCCTTAGACGGTCGCGGTCCCGCGCCATGTTAGCTGTTCGGTAGTTCTCCCCGTCGCACATGATCCCCATTATGAACCTGCTGGGGTCACCGGGGTCAATGACTCCCAGATCTACGCGGAAGGAGCTTGAACCTACGCAAGGTATGGTGCTGTATCCAAGACGCCTCACCTCGTGGGCGACGTCTATTTCCAGGGGAGAGCGGTATCCGGCTTCCTTTGAAGCTGCGGTTTCGATGTTCTGTGGACGTTTCTCGGCGTATCTCAGGTAATGGTGGAGGCTGTGTACGCCCTCGGCCTGGGTGGAACCCAGTTTTATGGCGTCGTATCTGATGGAGCTTACTAGGATCACCTTCTCCCTAGCTCTGGTGATGGCGACGTTTAGACGTCGCTCTCCGCCTGCCTTGTTCAGGGGACCGAAGTTCATGGTGATGCGCCCGTCTTGGTCGTAGCCATAGCCTACGCTGAATATCATGACATCTCTCTCGTCACCTTGGACGTTCTCCAAGTTCTTCACGAAGAATCCGTGGAGTCTGTCCTCTATGAAGAAGCGCTCGAATTTGGGTTTATCGCGGAGGCGATGGTCAACGGCGTCTTGGACTGTATTCATCTGGCTGATGCTGAACGTGACTACGCCGAGGGTCTTCTCAGGATGCTTGGCGAAGTGATCGAAAACGAGGTCTGCCACTACTTCCGCCTCCCCAGGGTTGTTTCTAGTTCCACCTCTGTGGTAGACTCCATCTGGGACATGGACAAATTCTAGCCCCAGGTCCTTTGAGCCCATCCTTGAAGCGGGGAATAGCACTAGGCGGCCGTTGTAGAACCTGTCGTTGGAGAAGCTGATGAGGGAGTCGTGCTTGCTCCGGTAGTGCCATCTGAGCATCTTGACGGGGAGGCCGATTGACATGCACTCGTCCAAAACGCTGTCGAAGACGTCGAACTCATAGTCAGACTCGTCCCAGTCGAAGTCCTCATCCACAGTATACTGGAAAAAAGGCGTGGGCGGCAGCTGTTTAGGGTCGCCGGCGACGATGAGGGTGTCGCCCCTGTAGATGGAGCCAACAGCGTCTTCCGTGTAGATCTGGGAGGCTTCATCGAAGACCACTAGGTCGAAGTGGAGCCCGCTGGGGATGAGGAACTGGCTGACGGAGATGGGGCTCATCATTAGGCAGGGCTTCAGCCGCCGGATTAGGGTGGGTATTCGTTCGAAGAGACGGCGGAGAGGCATGTGCCGTCGTTTCTTGGCCGCTTCCCTCATCAGTATGGTGATCTCTGAGTCAGGGGCTTGGATGAACACCCCCTGGGGTTTCAGCTCGTTCGCGATCTCGATAACCCTCTGAGCGGACAGCTGGATGAACCGGCGGTCCAGCTCCTGGAAGTCGGAGATGAGCCGTTCATGGTCCTGTCCGCGGAATGTTTCCAGTGTCGGATCGTCTTCGAACACCTTGTCCAGTAGCCCCTGGTACATAGACTTCAGGAAGATGTCAGGGAGCTGTTGCCTGTCGAATCTCTGCTGGATGAGCTTGCCTAGAAACTCTCCTAACCCTGCCTCCTTCAACTCCTTCTTGAGGTGATTGAAGTCCACCCATGTCTGAAGCTCGTCTACCCGTGATCTCAGTTTTTCAACTTTAAGCCTGAGGTCGTTAGAAACGATGCCTCCTTTAGATCTAGGTCGGAGAGGGGTTATGAATCTGTTGTCAATGTTTTCGAGGAATGCGTCCAGCTGCTTTAACTTCTCGGCGATCATTGGGTCAGGGGGTAGTGATGGTCCCCCCTCTGAGACCACGTTTTTCAGGGCGCGTGGAACCCCTTCTCTGAGTGTTCGTATCAGCCTAACTGTCCATTCTATGGATCCTAAGATCGTGTCCCAGTTTGTTGAGAGGCCTCTGAATAGTTGACCGAAACTTGTCGTCAACTCTTCAGAGCGTGCTTCCACTTCATATTCAAACCTCTGTAGCTCCTCAACTTTCCTCATGTCTCCGAGTAGTTCCTCAAGGGTTGAAGGGTGATCAGATATTCGGGTTGCTAGCGCTTCAGCGCTCAGGTTAGAGAGGTTACTGTGCCTCTCGCTCAGCTCGTAGGCCCAGTCTGTCACTTCCTGGAGGTTGCTCTTCCGCATCGACTTACCTGTGGTTGGAATTCGCCTTATCGGCACCAATCCTTTCAGGTTCCTCGTTGTTGACCTCCACTCGGAGAGGAAGTGACGTAGCCTCCGTCCTACGAGTAGGATTTCCTTACTTGGCTGGGTGCCTGTGCACAGGTTGTCGCGCAGGGTCTTTGGTGCCCGAGCCCTATCCACTATTCTGAGTGCCTTTCCTGCTGTCTGGAGGGCTCTCTCAGCTGATTCAAAGTTAGGATCCTCTCCTCTATAGAAGGTCCCAAGCCTCTTCTTGGCGGTTTCCCGATTTGATGCCAGCTTCTTCTCTAAGGCGACTAGCTCCCAGGCAGCCCTGAGGTCGTTTAACACGGTGTCCGGTATATCACCTGTCTGGGTGACGTCGGCGATACTTCTTCTGACGGTGTAGTAGCTTGGTCTGAAAAATCTCAGGAAGGAGCTACCTGGTCCCTCGAACCACTCTATGAGTTGCTCAAGGTCGAGGGAAAGTAGTTCCTCCTTATAGTCCTTCAGTCCACTTCTCAGCTCGTCTCGGCGACCGTGTTTTATCTTCAGCGACTTGAGGAGTTCCTTCGTCTCTTGCAGCGTCCTCCTGTCCATCCACGCCCGTTCAGGCCTGTCATTCACTTCGCAAAGGTACGCGAGATTAGAGAGCTGCCTTACTCTGTCAATGGTCTGAACCTCTCCCTTCAAGCCGAGAATGTCCATAATTCTCTCAGCGTCGCCCTTCCAAGCCCCTAGCTGATCAGGAAGATTGCCGGCGTACCCTGACAGCGCTCTCATCTGTTTGAGGAGCCCGCCATCGCCCCTTGAAACTGGCAACAACAGCTCTTTCACACTTGTCCATTCCCTTTCCACTCGTTCAGCTGAGCCCCGTGGGAGGACGAGGAAACGGCTGTCGTAGGACCTCTCTAGCGTCCGCCTCGTCGTCCAGTAGCCTTCCCACTCCTTCCTGTTCCTCTCAGCTTGGGCACGGATCTCCTTGAGGTCTGCCTCCTCGAACCAGGTGGTAGGGGGTCTTGGAGTTGCGGAGATGAGCTCGGTTAACCTCTGGAGTCTTTCGTATTCTCTTATGGTGTTTGGTGTCGAGAGTCCTAGCACCTTTGTGTAGTTCTCTGACTCTTCTTGGAGCTTCTGGCGGGTGTTTATGATCCCGTCTAGGAGGTGGATCCAGTCTGACCGTGTCTCTGGGGTGAACTTGTCCTCGTTGCAGCCCCTCCAGGGAAAGCCTTCTCCCTCTTCCACCACGGACCAGACGTTTGAGAGTCTACGGATCTTTTCTTCAAGGTTGAAGAGCTTCCTCTGGTCGAGGGATGCAAATTTAGCGTAGTTGGAGGGGAGGAAGGGGGTCTCCTCAAGTCTTGAGAGGCGTCCGAACAGCTCGAAGGCGCTCATCCCAATAGGGCTGCGTTTGAAGTGTAGGGCCCTGACGTAACTGTTCAGCTGATCTCGCCTCGTACTGAGTCTTTCGAGCTCGTCTTCTGTGAAGGCCCCCTGGGTTCTCAAGTGCTCGGTGAGAGCCCGGCTCAACTCGGCGACCACCTCTCTCTTGTTGGCTTTGTGGCTGTGGAGTTCAAGGCAGAAGTCGTCCAGGCCCTTCGCCTTCAACCGGCTGTAGACTACCTCAAGGGCCGCCATCTTCTCACTGACGAAGAGAACGCTCTTCCCGGCGGCGATGAACTCGGATATTATGTTGGCTATGGTCTGGCTTTTACCGGTGCCCGGGGGGCCGTGCATGACGAAGGACTGTCCCTGAAGTGCGTATTGGATGCACAGCTGTTGGCTGCTGTCCGCATCGAGGACCTGGAAGGTCTCCCTGGGGTCCACAACATTATCCAGCTCTTCCTCCCTGGGAAGAGGGTCCTCGACCAGGGGGGGTGGTGTGACGCCGGCGAGGGATGATACTATGGGGTGTTTAACGATTTGGTCGACGTTATCCTTTAGGTCCTGGTACATGACGAGTTTGTAGAAGGAGAAAAGTCCCATCTGGACGATGGGCTCGACACTCCACCCCATATCCTTTATTGTTTTCTCAACGTCTCTGAGGTAGTCTGTGATGCTCTGCTCCTCGAAGTCGGGGAGTGGGGGGAGGTCTATCTTGTAGTCGTACTGGAGCTTCAGTTTTAGGGCGGGGTTTAGGATGGCCTCCTCCTCTACGACGGGGACCTGTACCCTGTAAAGGTCGCGGGTGGTCTTCCGGGTAAGCTCAACGGGGCTTAGGACCACGGGCGACCTGATTGGTTGGGATGTTCCTGACTCTGTCCAGTCAAGCATTCCGAAGGTCATGTGGAGGAGGCGTACTCCCCGCTCACGGTACTCAGAGGCTGAACGCCTGGAGAGATTTCTTAGTATCCGCTCCAGTTGGCCAGGCTCGACTTCAGCGGGCACAAGCTGGGTCCTCTTCGGTCGACGTGGAGCACGCGCATTAGATCTTGAATTTGGGAGTCCATGCCTCTCGGAAGGTGGCTGCCAGATCTCCCAGGGTCTGTCCTTGACAACTAGTCTCTCAAAGATGACGTTCATTCCGGGTCGTTCGAACCGGATGTTGGAGCTCCTAGTCAGTCTGAAGTGGACGAGGCGGTTTCGCCTGCTGAGGTCGATGAGCTTGAGCTTCCAATCATCCACTCTCCTGATGACGCGTGACAGAGAAGCCGCATTCAAAGCTATCCAGCCCTTACTACGTGTTTAGTGGCTGTTCTAAGGAATAAGCGTTTATCCAGTTGAACGTGCACGTTGTGAAGGCCTTATTGTAAAATACGTTTGTTTCGGAGGTTTCGCCGTCGTTTGG
>DAOVCM010000100.1 GCA_030670015.1 Candidatus Bathyarchaeota archaeon | reverse complement strand
ACTAGAGGAGGAAGTCAGGCGGCAGCGTCATCTTCTTGATACGGGTCCCCGTCAGGACCTCTATACTCTTCAGCTCCATGTCCTGATCAAAGGTGACAAAGGTGATGGCCGTCCCCGACTTCCCTGCCCTCGCCGTACGGCCGATCCGGTGGAAGTACATGAGAGGATCGTCGGGAATGTCGTAGTTGATGATGAAGGGAACATCTAGGATGTCGAGGCCTCGGGCCGCGACCTCCGTTGCCACCATGAAGCTCAGCCGTGTCTCCCTGAACGCGGTGAGGACGCCCTCGCGTCTGGCTTGGCTGAGCTGGCCGTGGATGGCCTCGGCGTCGTATCCGGCACGTTTCAGCTTCCCGGTGAGCCAGTCTACCGTAGTCCTCCTGCGGCAGAAGATCAGAGTCCTGTCGATGCGCAGGTGATCGATGACCTTCAGGAGGATCTCGAACTTCTCGTAGGAGGCGACCATGATATACCGCTGGTCAATGGTCTCCAAGGCAATCTCATCCCTACTCACGATTATCATATCAGCGTCAGGTATGTACCGCCTGGAAAGCCGCCGGGTCCTATCGTCAATCGTCGCGGACCAGAGGCTGATCTGCTTCTTACTCGGCGTCCGCCTCAGGATGTACTCGATGTCCTCGATGAACCCCATGTCCAACATCCGGTCAGCCTCGTCCAGCACCACCGCCTTCAAACTGTCAAGCCTCAATGTGCCCCGCTTCATATGGTCGATGAGACGGCCCGGAGTCCCCACAACGATGTGAACGCCCCTCCGCAGCTCACCTATCTGCCTCTCGATGGAGACCCCGCCGTAGATGGTCAGAACCCGCAGGGGTGTGAACCGACCGTAGCTTCTGATGTCGTCAGCTATCTGGACGGCGAGTTCACGTGTGGGCGCAACCACCAGACCCTGCACCTGCTTCTTCTCCCAGTCAAGCATCTCGATCATGGGGACGCCAAACGCAGCGGTCTTACCCGTACCCGTCTTCGCCTGACCAATGACATTCCTGCCCTTCAGCATCTTGGGAATGGCCTGCTCCTGAATAGGAAACATCTCGGTAAAACCCAGTTCAGCGATACCCTTCTTCACATCGGGGTTTATCTGCAATTCCTCGAAATTCATCCTTAATCAATCATTCACTTGTTAAAGCTGGCGTACAACCAGCCGTAGGTTCGCAAGACATCTGGGCGAGTTCCTAATAAAGGGTTCTGAAACACTAACAATCGGAGGGAGGGAGCTCCTACCCCTTCTTCGGGAGGTCGAACTTCTCCGCCATCTCCCCGATGGTCTTCTCCAGCAGCTTCAACCCCTCGTCCACCTGCTCCCTCGTGATGATCAGGTAAGGCATCATCCGGATGATCCCTGTCCCCGGGCTCGAGCTAACGATAAGACCGTTCTCCTTCGCCTTATCCGCCAGATAGAGCATCGGGTTACACTCAGGGTCCTTCTTCTGCTCAGGAGTCAACCCCTTAGGCACTACCTCCTCCTTGGTCTCCGGGTTGGCGACCAGCTCGATGCCCATGAAGAGGCCGAGGCCGCGAATGTCTCCGATGATCGGCAGCCGTTCCTGCATCCCACGGAGCTCGTCCATCATGTAGTCCCCCATCTTCGCAGCCCGGTCGGCGAGCTTCTCCTTATAGTAGAAGTCAATGACCGCCAGGCTGGTGGCACAGGCAAGGGCGTGGCCGCTGTACGTGTAGCTATGGGGGAACCCCTTCTCGTCGAAGTGGTCGGCGATCTTCTTGTTCACCACGGTTGCCCCCAGCGGCACATAGCCGGACGTGATGCCCTTCGCATAGGTCTCAATGTCCGGTACCACGTTCCAGTGCTCGCACGCGAACATCTTCCCAGTCCTGGCGAAGGCCGTCATCACCTCGTCGAAGATCATGATGACACCAGTATCGTCACAGATCTTCCGCACCTTCTGCCAGTAACCGTCAGGAGGTATTACTTGTCCGGCCCAGCTGCAGATGGGCTCAGCCATGAACGCCGCCACAGACTTCGCCCCCTCCTTCTCGATGGTGTACTTGACAAAGTCGGCGCACATAAGATCACAATCAGGATAGGTCTTCTTGAAGGGACATCGATAACAGTACGGCGAGGGGACGTGCTTGAACTCCTCCATGATGCTGAGGCCTGGGGACTGCCGGTTACGGGAGCTACCTCCCACGCTCACCATTGCATACGTCGAACCGTGATACGCGTCCCAGAAGCTGACGATCTTCGACGCACCCTTGTAGAGTTGCGCAAGCTTGATGGCCACCTCGTTAGCCTCCGTCCCGCTGTTCCCGAAGAAGGTCTTACAGAGGTCACCCGGGGTAATCTGGGCGAGGCGCCGAGCAAGCTGAATCTGGGGAACGTTAAAGTAGCTAGGAGAGGCGTAGGCCATCTCGTCCAGCTGCCTCTTCGCCGCCTCGATGACATCACGGTTGTTGAGGCCTATATGGACGTTATAGAGTTGGGAGATGAGATCAAGGTACTTCTTACCCTTCGCATCCCAGAAGTGGACCCCCTCACCCCCTGTGAGTATTAGGGGCTTGTAACCTGGCCTGGGCTCCCACCTTTGGACCAGGTAAGCCTTAGCATCCGAGTAAAGACTTTCAACCTCATCCTCCGAATAATATTTACGACTCATGAAAACACCTTAGACGAATCCTATACGTTCCTTGGACTTAATAATTACCCTCAGATTCCACCATATCTTACACATAAAATAAGAGCCATTAGGCTGGCATAAAAGTAATCATGCGGCACACACGTCTTCCTCAAGACCTTCCATAATTATATCCCACGCTTACACAGATTGTTTATTTGATGAACAACACCTTTTACTTCCTACGACACGGGGAGCCTAAGCAAGATGAATTCACACCGATTAGCAGATGGATGCTCTCCGAAAAGGGTAAACAACAAGCAGAGGAATTAGCAAAATCAGGTATATTCGACAGTGTAGATATTGTCATTTCCTCCAATGAGGAGAAATCATACCAGACAGCAAAGCCGATTGCGGTAAAATATGATAAAGAAATCATGAGAATTGAGGAATTAAACGAGCTAGATCGCGGTGCAAGTGGCTTTCTGGAAAAGGATGAATATGACAGAACGGTCGAATTCGCATTAAATAACTTGACCAAATCGCGTCACCGCTGGGAGACTGCTGAACACGCTCTGAAACGTTTCACCGAAGCAATTGAAAGTATAGATTCTGAACATGAAGGGAAGAAAATACTAATTGTAACCCACGGATGCGTGATGAACCTCTACTTCGCAAAGCTCCTCAGTAAACTCGATGTGATCTACGAGCGCTGGATAAAAACCTCATTCTGCAGTTGGGCTATTATTAAAAACGGTAAAGTAGTCAAGGACATCGTTGAATGAGCCTAATCTAACCAATCAATAACAACCTTCCATAGCAGTTCACTGATGTCAACATTTCTATTAAAAATCCAGATTACGTTTTAACCTCGAAAAGATAATTAATGAAATGACTCATTTCTGACTGATACATATGCTTAAGAAGACAAGGCCCGTCTGGGCCGAGATAGACATCGACAGACTCATCCACAACATCAAGGAAGTAAGGAGGGTAACGAGGCCTGAAACGATAATCATGGCGGTCGTCAAGGCCAATTCATACGGACACGGTGCGATCACGTGCGCCAGAATCTTCATGGAGAACGGGGCTGAAAGACTCGCCGTCGCCACCTTGACGGAGGCAATCGAGCTGAGACAGGCGGGCATCGACGCGCCCATCCTAGTGCTCGGGTACACACCGGACTACCTGTCCCCAGAGGTCATAGAATACAGTATCAACCCAACCGTCTACACCTACGAGCACGCGGAGACCCTCTCCAAGGCCGCCGCAGACCTGGGACAGGTCGCGAAGATCCACATCAAGTTGGACACCGGTCTGGGCAGGATAGGCTTCCTACCCACAGAGGACTCCGTAAGAGAGATTGTCAGGATAAGCAAGCTCCCCTCCCTGGAGATAGAGGGAATATTCACCCACTTCGCAACGGCAACCAGACGCGACAAGAGCTACACGAGAAAGCAGTTCACGAAATACATCCGGACGGTGGAGAAGCTGGAAGAAAACGGTGTGCACATACCGCTGAAACACGTATCAAACAGCGCTGCCGTCATAGATCTGCCAGAATACAACCTCGACGTGGTCAGGCCCGGCGGCATGCTCTACGGAAAGTACCCCTCGGACGAGGTGAACAAGGATAGGGTGGAGTTGAGGCTTGCGATGACCGTGAAGGCCACGCTAGCGAACGTCAAGACCGTACCCGAGGGAACGGGGATAAGCTACGGCCTCACCTTTACAACCGAGAGGACGAGTAGAATCGGAACCCTATCACTGGGCTACGCCGACGGGTACAACCGCCTCCTCTCCAACACGGGGGAAGTGGGAATCAAGGGAGGTCGAGCCCCTATAGTCGGAAAGATATGTATGGATCAGTGCATGATAGACCTCACCGAGATACTAGGAGTGAAGATGGGCGACGAGGTGATCCTGTTCGGTGACGGTACGGATAACACGCCACTTGCGGAGGACCTCGCAAAGTGGGTGGGCTCAGCCACGTCTGAGGTCCTGAGCTCGGTATCCAGGAGGGTCCCACGAGTATACATCAAGAATGGAGAGGTCGTGGAAATCAAGGAGTATCTCATCACCTGATCCTTTTCCATTTTTTCACGGTTCCCATGGATCAGGAGAGCTCCGACCACTGGGAAACAAGACACTTTACCCGATTAAAGGTTCAGAATCTGTTTAAACCA
>DAOVCM010000046.1 GCA_030670015.1 Candidatus Bathyarchaeota archaeon | reverse complement strand
AGCGAGAGATCGTCCAACTTCGTTATGCTCACCAAGCTTCCTCGTTGAAGCCCCATCTGCTGAACCCACCTCTTAGGTAGAGAAACTATGTAGGTTGATCCGCCCGTAAGTTGAACCTTTCTCATCTCCTCAGCAGGAAATTTGCCACTCATCGTCATCTACATTATATAAACCAGCATCGAGGTACATATGTATATATCAAAAATATTGTCGGGCTGTGGTCTCTCCGCCCGTTAGTTCATGATATATTACCTCAATAATATATATAGATAAATATATATTATATAAGAAATCTATTTATTATACTTAAATACTATATAGCCAAGAAGGATATTAAAAAGGTGAAAACATTGAATCAGAAAATTACCACGTATTTGATCATAGGTCTATTCATAGGTGTTGTATCCGGCTTCTTCATATCCGGACCAATGATGTACAATAAACAGATTGCTACGCTGAGCAATAGGATATCCGAGCTTGAGGGACAAGAGTCTATAGCACTTTCGGGGGTCCTCTCAATCGCTGGTTCGACAACGATACTAAAAATATCTCAGGAATGTGCGAACAATTTTATGCAGGTACATTCCAAGGTGCAGATATCTGTCTCCGGTGGAGGTTCGGGCCATGGCGTCAAGGCCGCTGGCTCTGGTGAGGTGAACATAGGCGAAGCCTCAAGGAACATCAAGGCTTCTGAGTGGCTCTCTTATCCAGACTTGGTAGCTTTTGTCATTGGTAAGGATAGTGTCGCTGTCGTCGTGAACCCAGGTAATCCTTTGGTAGGCAGCCTCGACCTGACCTTAGAGGAGATCTCCCAGATATTTTCCGGTGAGGTCTCTAACTGGAGTGAGTTCGGAGGTGACGATCACGAGATCGAGGTCTACACTAGGGAGGAAGGGTCCGGCACCCGGGATGTCTTCGAGATGTATGCCTTAAAGCCCTTCGACGCAGAGTTCGCTGGCACAGCATCTGTCAAGCCCAGCAATGGTGAGATGCGGGCATCAGTCGCCGGTAATAGGTACGGCGTCGCCTACATATCTCTCGGATACGTAGACAGCACCGTGATAGCAGCTAAGGTTGAGGGTGTTGAAGCTACAGTTGAAAAAGTTAAGTCCGGAGACTACCCGATCACTAGGGTCCTCTGGATGTTCACAAAGGGTTTTCCGAGCACCCTTGAGAAGGCCTTCATTGAGTACGTGCTGAGTGACGAAGGACAGGTAATTGTCGAAGACCTCGGCTTTATCTCAATCAAGTAGTTGGTCAAAGACAACCACCTCTTTTTTACAATATATGAGAAGGATTCGAGATGAAGAGGGGTGACATTGCCAGTAAGATACTATTTCTCTGCGCCTCCTTCTCGACACTAATTGTTTTCCTAATTATCATATTCCTCCTTCGGGAGGGCATATCTGCCCTCAACTGGAACTTCCTCATGGGAATGGTCTGGAGCCCCCACAAGAACTTGTACGGCATATTCCCCACGTTGCTGGGGACCCTCGTGGTGGTTGCAGGCGCCATAATCATAGCGACGGCGATAGGTGTGCCCTGTGCTGTCTTTCTTGCGGAGTTCTCACCCTTCTGGCTCAGAAACATGATCAAATCGACTGTCGAGGTTCTCGTCGGCGTCCCATCCGTCGTAATAGGTTTCTTCGGATTAATTGTGATCATACCCTTCATACGGAACAACCTAGGAGGGAGAGGCGAGTCAATCCTGGCCGGATGGATAGTTCTGGCTATAATGAGTCTTCCCCACATTATATCCCTGTCTGAGGACGCCATAAGGGCTGTTCCCACCTCCTACAGGCAGGCGTCCCTGGCTCTTGGCGCGACGAAATGGCAGACTGTCAGACGGGCGGTCCTTCCAAGCGCTTCGTCAGGTATGCGGGCGGCCATAGTTCTTGGCGTGGGAAGGGCTGTGGGAGAGACCATGGCTGTCCTCATGGTGGTAGGCAACCCGGAGACCCCGTGGATACCTACCGGAGTCCTTGATAGGGTGCGGGTATTGACCTCAACCATCGCCATAGAGTTCAGCTACGCCGAGTGGGGCTCCCCGCACCAGTACGCACTATTCGCGATCGGCGTCGTTCTCTTCTTCATCGTTGTAGCGCTGAACTTGGTTGCCACCTTTGTCATAAGGAGGAGAAACTGGAATGGATGAGCTGACGAAGGAGAACATCATTAAAGCTGGGCTCTGTGCATCTGTCGTTATTACTATCCTGATCCTACCGGTTATCGTGGTCTGGGTTGGAAGCAACGGCATAGGAGTGATTAGCTGGGAGTTCCTAACTGGAAGACCTTATCGTTTCGAATTGGGCGGAATTTTCCCCCAGATAGTCGGTTCTATCTACTTGGTCTCCCTCTGCTCTCTCTTGGGGGCTCCCCTCGGCGTTGCCTCCGCAATTTACCTTGCAGAGTACGCGCCAAATAATGTTATCACTCAGACCGTCCGGTTCTTCACGGAGACTTTAGCGGGGATGCCCTCCATTGTCATAGGCCTCTTCGGCCTCGAATTCTTGGTCTACTACTTGCAGTTGAAGACATCGTTATTGGCGGGGGCTGTCTCGCTGAGCTTCATGACTCTGCCGTGGACAATCCGGGCCTCCGAGGAGGCGATAAAAATGGTGCCTAGAGGGTATAGAGATGCGTCATTGGCACTCGGTGCGACGAAATGGCAAACCATCCTCAAGATCGTGCTGCCGGCTGCCAGCCCAGGGATTATCACAGGTATCCTTTTGGGCATGGGGAAAGCTATGGGCGAGACAGCTGTTGTGTGGCTGACGTCCGGCTCCGGCTTAGAGGCCTTTGTACCCCGATCATTACGTTCTCCGACGGGTTCGTTAACCATGTACATCTATCTACTGGCAACTCAAGGACATACCTCAGAGTCGATGAGCCGTGCCTTTGGTGCTTCTCTTGTTCTGCTTGTAATGTTCATGGCTGTTAGTGTATCTGCGTTGATTGTGAGAAACTACTACTTGAGGAGGTTAGGGCCGAGATGAATGGAAATGAGATAACTCCTGGACAGGCAATGCAGGATGTATTTGAAGAATTCAGGATAGATGGAGCAGTGAACAAGGTCGTCTTCAGGGATTTCAACCTCTGGTACGGGGAGAATCATGTGCTCAAGGACATTTCAGTGGAGATCAAGAGTAACATAATCACGTCCATCATGGGACCGTCAGGATGCGGGAAAAGTACCTTTTTAAGGGCTATCGACAGGATGAACGACATCATCCCTGAGTGTAGAACGTCTGGGCAGGTATTCATCGACGAGGATAACGTATACGCCGAAGATGTTGACGTCTATGAGCTGAGGAAAAGGGTGGGCATGGTGTTCCAAAAGCCTAATCCCTTCCCACAATCTGTCTACGACAACGTGGCATACGGCGTCAGAATACATGGAATGGCTAATGGTAGAGAGCTTGACGAAGCTGTGGAGCGGAGCCTCAGGATGGCGGCTCTATGGGATGAGGTGAGCGATAGGCTAGATGAAAGCGCTTTAACCCTGTCGGGTGGTCAGCAGCAGCGGCTGTGCATCGCGAGGGCCCTTGCCGTGGAGCCTGAGATCCTTCTGATGGACGAGCCCTGCAGTGCGCTGGACCCGATAGCGACCGCCAAGATCGAGACATTGATGCGGAGCCTCCAGGAAAAATACACTGTTGTCCTCGTGACCCATAACCTCCAGCAGGCCGCCAGGGTCTCAGACATGACTGCCTTCATGTATATCGGGGAGGTCGTTGAGTTCGGCCGAACAAAGGACCTCTTCGAGAACCCTGAAAAGGAACTGACGGAGAACTATATCACGGGAAAGTTTGGGTGACCAAGATGAGCAGACCATTGGATGCTGGCTTAACCCAGATAGAGACGCTCCTCCTCAAGATGGGGAAGCTCGCCGAGGACTCTATAGCACTCACCTTAAATGGCTTCAAAGAATTGGCAGATGTCCACATCCAGATCAGGGCATGGTCCAACACCCTCCTCATTCTATCCGAGGAGGTTGAGGACAAGGCGACGGAGCTTATGGCCTTACACCAGCCCATGGCAGGGGACCTGCGCAGTCTCAAGGTCTATATCAAGGTTGCATATGACATGGAACGCTTCGGACGATACGCCCTCGATATATCTGACATAATAAAAAGGCTCGGATCATGGGAGCCTCTCACGGACAGCGAGCTCTCCCTTAACGTGATGGGAGAGAAAGTCAAGGAGATCGTCCGTCTAGCCCTGAAGCTGGTGGAAACCCGAGAACAGCCCCTAATCTGGAAGTTATCTAAGGTTGAACGCGAGATCGATGACCTCTACATCGAGAATTTTGAGAGGCTTGCAGAGTCAAAGGCAGATGCGAAGACGATCATCGCCTACCTCCTCACCATCCGTTACTTGGAGAGGATCGCTGACCACGCAAGCTACATCGCCGAGTCCATCACATACGCGGCGACAGGTAGAAGGATCGTGCTCCGATAGTAGCTAAGGGAATGAAATTTAAGCGGCCATTCTCCTCCTTCCCAGACTATTACAATGGGAAAAAAGCATGATCTAGATATTCTACGAAAGAACTCTGAAACCATCTCCGACTATGTTTCCTCCGTAGGCGAGAGAGCTCCTGCCTTCATCGAACGTAAGGCTGATTACAAGCTCGATGAGCCGGCATCTGAGAAGCTTAAAAAGCGTACTGAGGATGTAGTTTTATTCGTTTTCTCGGCTGAGTGGTGTCCGGACTGCCACCGAAACGTTCCGGTGCTCGGGCTAATCGCAGAATCGACAGATATGGAGATCCGGGTTTTCGGTCACCTCATGAGGGACCTGAAGAACCCTAAAGAGGTCTGGAGGATCCCCCCGTCGCCCCCTGAGGTCCGAGACTTCAATGTTAGAAAGATTCCCCTCATCATCGTCTTCAACAAGGATGGGAAAAAGATCGGAGAGATAGTCGAGAACCCACCCGAAGGAAAGAGCCTGGAGGAAACTCTGCTGGGCATAGTGCTGAATGCTTGATGATAAGCTGCTTAGACCACGCTCCCATCATGGTTTTTCAGAGCCAACATGGCCTAGGGCAGATTCAAATATTTGTTGTACCTCGTGTTCAGAGGTGAAGATGAAGGCAGGCACTTTCATCCGGCAGTTCTTAGCTAAAGACAGGAGAGATGTGATTCTCAGAGCACCAGAGTGGTCGGACCTCGACGACATGTTGGAGTTCATCAACTCCCTCGTTGAGGAAGGTGCTGAAATCACAGTTGACACGATGATGACCAGGGAAGCGGAGGTGGACTGGTTGGCTAGGTATCTCTCAAGGGTCGAGAAGGACGAGGTCGTCGGCGTCGTGGCGGAGGCAGACGGAAGGTTTGTAGGCCAAGTACAGGTGAGTCCAAAGTCGGGGAGGTCACGGCACGTTGGCGTCCTTGGGATAGCCCTGCGTGACGGGTATAGAGACGTCGGTATTGGGACTGAGCTCATGAGGGAGGCGGAAAATCAAGCATTGCGACTGGGGCTAGAGTTGTTGACTCTCGAGGTTTATGCCACCAACGACAGGGCACGCCACGTCTACGAGAAGGTTGGGTACCGTGAGGTCGGTTGCGTGCCTGGGGCTGCACTTAGAGACGGTGAGTACATAGACAGCGTCATCATGGTCAAGGAGATCAGTAAGTAACACTAGGGAACGGACTGCCCGAAAGATAAATTTTTTAAGATCTATTCAGACCTATCTTCTACACCAAGGAGGTATGAGTGTGTATCACTTGGACTGGATAAGGACATCCTCCTGATGGAGGACGAGAAACCAACTAGTTGTAACCCTATTCTGACCTGCGTCTTGGACTCCCTGTGGCGCTCTCCCTATAATCCGATAGAGTGTGCTTTAGGGATCAGGGTCCATGGTCAAAAAGATATAGGAGTTGTTGATTGATGACGGAAGCTGAGGAGAAGGAGATGGTCGTCACGCCCTGGAAGGTCGAGGGCGAGGTAGACTACAACAGGCTCATCGAAAAATTCGGTACGAAGCCCATCACACAGGAGCTTTACGACCGGATTGAGAAGTATGCAGGATACATGCACATGCAGTTGAGGAGGGGGGTATTCTTCTCCCACCGGGACCTAGACTGGTGGCTGGATGTATACTCGAGAGGCGACCCCGTGGGACTCTACACAGGTCGTGGTCCCTCAGGCCCAGTCCACCTAGGCCACCTGCTACCCTGGTTCTTCACCAAGTACATGCAGGACGCCTTCGACGCTGACCTCTACTTCCAGATGACAGACGACGAGAAGTTCCTCATCAACCCGGACCTTACTCTCGACGACACCGTAGGATACACCTACGACAACTCCCTCGACCTGATAGCCGTAGGCTTCGACCCTGAGAAGACCCATATCATCTCCGACGTGGAGAACATCCACCAACTATACAGGCTCTCCCTACAGGTGGCGAAGAAGGTCACCTACTCGACGATAAAAGCGGTGTTCGGACTGACTGACAGCGACAACATCGGCATCATCTTCTACCCCGCAGTCCAAGCAGTCCCCTGCTTCATCCAGTCCGTCAAGGAGAACAGGAAGGTGGCGGTGATAATTCCCGCCGCCATCGATCAGGACCCCTACTGGAGAATGACGCGAGACATCGCGGAGAAGCTCGGCTACTACAAGCCAGCCCAGATGCACGCCAAATTCCTCCCCGGACTGGGGAAGGGCGGTAAAATGTCGGCTTCCAAGCCTGAGACGGCGATATTCACCATCGACCCTCCAGAGGTGGCGGAGAAGAAGATCATGGGCGCGTTCACCGGAGGGCAGCCTACTGTGCATGAGCAGAAGGAGAAAGGGGGCAA
>DAOVCM010000193.1 GCA_030670015.1 Candidatus Bathyarchaeota archaeon | reverse complement strand
CCCGCGCCGGGGTGCTGGATGGTGTTTATGATCTGGTTCAATATGCTCGGTATTATCTGACTCGACAGACCAAGACCCATTGAGGACCCGACAAGGATGGCGATGGGGTATCTGCTTACCCACCTGTAATCTGGAACCAACAGGAAGTACATCATGAACCCGAGTATTATGGGTATCACGAGGAGGAACCGTCCCTCGGTGACCAGTGGAGTCAGTTGAGTCCTGATTAGGCTGTCAAAGGTTACGACTATGCCGATGGCCATCGCTACGGCGAGGTACGTGTACTCAGCGAACCTATAGGCGATGTTTTCCTTGTAAAGGGGATATGTGTAGATCATCAGCATCAGTATTAGAGCCGCCCAGATACCGAGTATCCCAGGCATGTCCGTAGGGTAGCCCACTGCGATATCCGCGAAGAACATCTTAGCGCTTCCCCCTTGTGGCGAAGTAGCCGACGTTTGCCAGTATTATTGCGAACACTACGAGGAGATGGGATACGCTGATGGCGTCCATGGTAGTAATGGCCTGACCCGGCTTGCCAGTCAGTTGCTCAAGCTCCGCTCCTCCTCTTGACCCTCCAGATAGACCGAAAAGGTCGCCGGAGAGGAAGAAGGGCAGGTCTCCTGAGGCGTTCATTGCGATGCCTATCGATCCGATTGGGGTTCCGTGTTTTGTGTGCCATTGCCTGATGTAGTAACCTTGAACATCGCCTGTGTCGCTTGATAGCATGAGCCGGAAATCTTTGGCTTCGTTAACGTCTTTCATTATCGGTAGATCGTTGATGGGGGTGCCATATCTGTCCAAGCTGAATACGGCTCTGATGTCCTCGGCTAATAGCGCAATGGTTGTCTCCTGGGTCGGTATGTATCCGAAGTAGGCGTAGTCCTCACCGTATACGTAGTCCTTGAGTTCGGGGCTCCTGTCCATTATCTCTCGCCATGTGATGTCGATGTCGGTATGACCCATTCCCCAGACTATGATGTGAGCCCCCTGGTCTGCGAGCATTCTGATGCACGCCACCATCGCGGGTAGGCAGTCTCCCCAGGCGCTGACGCCGGAGTTGATGCTAAGGAGGCATACCTCCCCGGGTTGAACCGTGGAGAGTTCGTCGTAGATGCCTTTTGGAGGGGGGTTGGTGGTTATGGGAAAGCCGATTGGTCTCAAGTATGGAATCATCAGCGTGATGAAGAGGATCCAGTAGAAGACCCTCCGGTCAACTGTCTGGAGTTTATCCCAGATACTTTCTGAACTCATTGCCCTGCCTCCCCGTAGAAGCCTCTCTCCTTACCCAGCAACGTTCTGAAGCCGTAGGCCAGCAGGCCGAGGGCGCCTGTAATTGTGAAGGTTCTCATTGCGGGTACCTGCCCTGCTATATTGAACCATCCACCAATTATTGGGAATCCCTTCCAGATCACCGCTCCAACAGGGGCATTCGTGAGCATCACGAAGACACCCCCTATGAGCAGTATCGCCGCGTCAATGTTTCTAGCCCTGAAGGCACGGTATGCCGCTGAGAAGATGTAGAACCCTGTGATGGCGTAGAGAGTCGAGCTTAGGCTCGTGTAGACGTGAGTGAAGATCCAGGAGTATATTGCATGCTCAGATCCGGTCGCGAGGCCAACAAGTCCTAGCAGCAGCATTATAGAGAACAGTACCATGAACCAGGCGCTGAAAACCCATATTCCCTCACTCTTCCTCTGTATATGTCTGTAGTTCAACCTCACGAGGTTGATTGCCCCAAGTCCGATAGCCATTAACTGGATTATTAATGCCCAGACTTGAAACTGCTGCGCTACACCATTCAGCACCGGGATGTCGAAGAAGTAGGTCACCATCATTACAGCTGCAACTATGCCTGCCACTATGAAGACCAATTCTCTCTTATACACTTCCGACATTTCATCACATCCTTAGAAGGTTAATCAGCGTCGTATTGTTCGCTATTCCAAGCAGGAAGCCTACTCCTATTAGAGCGAGTATGATGAACTTCAGAATATCTTCGCCCCTCAGGCTCCCCAGGACGTCAGGGTCACCGGCTATCTCAGCACTTGCGGCGTAAAGCTCCTCCATGATCAACGTATAATCGCACGTAGCTACCAGGAAGGGTAGTTGGTGGGTGTTTGCCGAGCCACATATCTGCATTGCTCCGATGGTGTTACCAGCCTCGCCGAGTACGACCGATTCATAATAGAAGCCGCCCAGCATAATGTTCGACGCGGGCCGCTCCCTCTGCATGTATCCCAGAGACGCGGTGAGATAGGGAGATTGATCATTCTGGAAGTGGATATGGTGGGGATCAAAGCCTTCGGGATTGCCCTCCATCAGATATGCGGTCCTCATCGTTTCCTCGACGAGAGGCAGCGAGTCGACGATGGGTGTAAAGTAGTCTATCCTTACACCATTTCTAGAGCAGAGACGTACTACGTGACCAAGTATGCTGATGCCGGCCAGGGTCTGGGGGCCTTGGCTGGGGTTGTTTAGAGTACCCATTCCAAGACCCGTTGTGTAGTAGATCGGCTTACCCATCTCCGCAGCTCTGCCCACTGCCTCAGGTATAGCGGCGACAGCAGGGAAAGTTCTTGCAGATATCTTTGCACCGCTTTTAGCTTGTTGCATGTAGAAGTAGAACAGGGCGAAAGAGATCACTAATAACAGTAGTGCTATCATTCTTCCTTCAATTATTATTGCCATTGTTTTTCCTTCCGTTTTTCTTTTTTCTGCCTATCATATGGGCCGACTTTGCTTGTTCCCCTTTACAGTGGGGTTCACTGTACATTGGCCCAAAGGTAGATAGACTAAACTATGATATTGTTTCATTTCTTATATAAAATTTCCCAGAAAAAAAGCGTTATAACTGAATTTTTGCTTCAATTGCAAAATATATGTGTTAGTCATCTAAAAAATTGAAATAGTCTTTCGATTTTAATTAAAATCAATTAAAATATTTTTATATAAAACTACATCAAATATTAGAGGTCTAGGTTTCTATCCTTTCTTATATTTAATTATATACATCACTTAAAAAAGAGAGGAGTCAGCCCCATCATCAATAAGTAGACATGAAAAGATGAATTAACTTATTCCTCGATGATCTCTACGTTCGCCCTTGGGACGGTCACAACGGCGCCGTCTTCGAGCTCGACTTCGAGAACTCTAACAT
>DAOVCM010000077.1 GCA_030670015.1 Candidatus Bathyarchaeota archaeon | reverse complement strand
AGACAGGAATGATGAACATACCGGGAACCTACCCACCGGAAGAGGTAGCCGGTTTCATGGTGACGGGGATGATGACGCCGTCCAAGCGGAGCTCCTTCAGCTATCCTGCAACCCTGGGGTCGGAACTTGACACCACGGTTTCTGACTACGAGATAGATGTACCTCAGTGGCAGTACTTCGACGAAGGCATATTTATCAAGGATATCTACAAGGTGATGAAGAAAAGGGGGCGCGCCGCCGAGTACCTGATTCGACACATCCCTTGTGAATTCTACATGATCGTATTCACAAGCAGTGACAGGCTCCACCACTTCCTCTGGGATAAGCGGGACGTCCTAGAGGCTTACTGGGAAGAATTAGACCAGGTCTTAGGTGAAATAATTACCCTTTTCGGGGAGGACACAACGGTTTTCATAGTTTCCGACCACGGCTTCGGCCCGCTGGAGAGGACCTTCTATGTGAACGAGTGGCTTAGGAGGAAAAAGTTCCTTCGGGTCCGGAGGAAGTTTAACGAGAAGACCTTGGTCAAACTTGGGCGGTTTATAGAGAGGTTGTATCGTTTCTTAGGGGATAGGAAGCTGGTCCGCCCCATCGGACGTTTCCTCAACGAGGCGGTTGGCATTGACAGGCTGCAGAAGTACACTTATGCATACCTCTCCCACGAACGTCTTGAGAGAAGAGTTAATTGGAGGAGGACAAAGGCCTTCAGCTGCGTTCACACTCCACACTTTGGCCAAATATACCTTAACAAGGAGGGGCAGATGAAGAAAGGGTGTGTTTCTGAGGAGGAAGAGGAGGAGCTGCGGGACGCTATCATAAGGGAGTTGACTAACCTAACCGACCCGAGAACAGATGAGAAAGTACATATTGAGGTATACAAAGCCGATGACATTTATGTAGGTCCCCATGTGGGTGAAGCTCCTGACATCGTCTTCCTCTTAGACGATGGGAGGTGCGAGGTAGACGCCAAGGTCGGAGAGGACAAGTTATTCGTAGAGGGGGCACCGCTTACCGGCTGGAAAGGCACACACACTACAGACGGCGTCTTCATAGCCTGTGGCCCGGGTATCAAAAGGGGTTACAACGTTGAAAAGGCGTCAATCATCGACATAGCACCCACCATACTCCGAGCCTTCGGTATTCCCCCTCAGGACGACATGGACGGTAGAGTGCTCGACGAGATCTTCGAGGAAGATGCTACATTACCGGAGAGGGAAGTATTAGACATTTCCAGCGGTGCAAAAGAAGAGGAGGCATATCTGGACGATACGGAGAAGGCATTGATCGAGGATAGACTGAGAAAACTTGGATACATATCGTGATGTGTGACTAGAAAGTCAGCTAGTTTTCAAAGTAATCAGCATATTTTCCGATGTGGAACATCCTAATTCATAGAAATGTGGATGAACGAATAGAAAATCTTTTGATTGAGTATAAGGGATTGAAAGAGCGATATGGATATTGAAGAGCAGATTAGGGCGATTGCGAAGGAAGAACTGGAGACGCTGTTGGATAGGATAGAAAAACAGTTACATAGGGACTTTGACAAGGAAAACGAGGTTGTCAAGAGCCAGTTAGAGGAGATCAAGACTGTAATTGAGGACCTCAGCTCACGGATCAAGAAGATTGAGGATGATTCGAGCAACAGATGGGGCCTCTTAGTAAAACTGAGGAAGTACACCTTAGACCAGATGCTATCTGAGTACAAGAGACTCACGGGTACGTTACACCCTGAACATGAAGAGTCAACCGAGAAAGCTGAGATATGATCACCGTCCAGGCTCTCGCAGTCCTGGTGTTCATCTTCGTCTTCATCCTCATAGCAGTGGAAGCCATTCACAGGACCCATGCAGCTCTCATAGGCGCTTTCGCAATGGTGTTCCTAGGCGCCGTTAGCCCTGACGAGCTGCTTTACTTCATCGACATTGAAATTCTCGCCGTGATCCTCGGCCTGTTCCTCCTCGCTAAGGGCACTGAGAGATCCGGCCTCTTCCAGCTGCTGGCGGTCAGGATCATGAAGAGTTCAAGGAGTCCCACTGCCTTCGCGGTCATTCTGTTGATGACTACGGTAATCCTCGCCATCTTCGTTAACAGCATCGTGGCCATGCTTGTGATGGCAAGTATAACCATCATCATGGCGAGAAGCCTCAAGATAAGGCCCCAGACGCTGCTCATCTTCCAGGCGATCGTGACCAACGTCGGGGGGATGACCCTGTGGACAGCGTCCATACCCAACATCATCATCGGCCTCGAGGCTGGCCTCTCCTTTATGTCCTTCGTCGTGAACATGCTGCCCCTTGGGGTGATCCTTTTCGCCGTCACGCTGGTCATCTTCGTCAGGTTGTTCAAGAAGGACATCACCCCTGAACCTGAGGCCGAGTTCAGGGAGCTGGAGTTCGACGAATGGATGAAGCGGGCCATCGAGGTCAGCGGCTTACAGGCCCCCCATATGAACAGAGGAATGATAATGGCTGCCATAGTCATGGTCGGGACCATCGCTGGCTTCATAACCTACGATAGCCTAAACCTGACTCCGGCAGTCGTTGCCCTCGCTGGGGGCTTCCTCATGATGATGATTCAAAGTAGAGAGCCGACCAGCATCCTGAGGGAGATCGATTGGTCCACTATCCTCTTCCTGGCTGGCTTGTTCATCATGATCAATGGGCTGGGGAAGATAGGGATCATCGATATGTTTTCCTATGGGCTATCTAATCTCCTAGGGAAAACGCCAATAAATGCCTCCATCTCCGTCATGTGGCTCTCGGGCATCGCCTCCTCGGTCATCGAAAACATACCTCTCTCAACATCCCTTGCCCCCATAGTGAGGGATTTAGTCGTCGATGAGTCATGGGCCACCCTTTGGTGGGGGCTGGTAATAGGCACGAACCTCGGCGGCAACATGACTCCCATAGGGTCGCCCAGCACCATCATCGCCTTGGGGGTCTCCGAGCAAGAGGGTTATCCCATTTCTTTCGGTAGGGTGTTGAGGATCGGCGTGGGGATGACGATAGTGCACTTTATCATTTCCATGCTGTATCTTTGGCTCAGATATGGCCTACTTTAGTTTCAAACTGTTCTGTCCATGGAAGTTTTATTGTACCTTTTCATTAAGGTATGGACTCCCTTTTGGTTTCAAAGGAAAAAAATTTGAGATACACTAACGTATCTATGTTAACAGGGCTGAAAAATCTCTCAAGAAATCCGTTTTCATATATGTCGCTCCTTTTAATGAAGTTCGCGGATCATGAAGGATGTGTGTTTTCTATCTGATGCACGGATCAGCACTTAATAGTGCGTTCGCTCAATAAAGTTTAAAGCCAAAGGACTGGAAATCAGGTAAGAAAGGAAAGGTAAATGTTTAACGCCTTCAGCCAGTTTGATGCCTTCTTCAACATTCTTATTATTGTCACCATCATAACCCTGGTTGCAAGGCGATTCCGTTTCCCTTCTACTATCGCCCTAATCCTCGCTGGTCTCTTAGCGACTCTCACTCCCCGTTTCACCCTCCTCAACCTCGGACCCGAGATCTTCCTCTCCCTGCTACTACCACCCATCCTCTTCCAAGAGACACTTCACCTAGACATCGACGGCCTCATCGACGACTCAGACACCATATTAAGCTATGCCGTGGCTGGCACCCTCATCATGACCGTGGCTGTCGCACTATTTGCCTACTTCCTCGCCGGATTCAACGTCATCGAGGCTTTCCTGCTGGGCATCATCATAGCTCCAACTGACCCTGTCGCCGTCATCGGGACCTTCAAAAGCCTTGGCGTCATCAAGAGGTTCCAGCTTCTCGTAGCGGGGGAATCTCTCTTCAACGACGGCGTCGCGATAGTTATTTTCTCCATACTAGTTTCCGTCGTTGCACCAGCCTCACTTACCATCATCGATGTCGCTAAGATCAGCCTTGTTAAAGTTGTCGGAGGCATACTCCTGGGCGTCGTAGGTGGATACATTGCTCATATACTGTTCAGCTGGATTGAGGACAAGTTCACCGAGGTCCTCCTCTCCTTCATCACAGCTTTCGGCACTTACAGACTCGCCGAGGAACTGGGCGCAAGTGGAGTCATCGCCACGGTACTCGCCGGACTAATCATCAACTACCGATGCCGTAACTATGGAGGGTTGGGTGCTGAATCCATGGAGATGCTGAACGTAATATGGGAGTTCGTAGGCTTCACCGCCTCCAGCATCGCCTTTATCTTCGTCGGTATGAACCTCGACCCAACTGTGCTTGTGAAGTACATCGGACCGGTAGTCGCCCTCACGATCTTCATCCTCCTTGCCAGATTCTTGATGGTAGTCGGTATCGCCGAGGTTTTAGAGGCCCTCAGCGGAAAGCGGATCCCTAGAAACTGGAGACTAGGAATTTTCTGGTCAGGGCTCAGGGGCGCCGTCTCTGTCGTCCTCGTGCTCGGTGTTAGCAGTCTCCCCCTCCCCCACATTGAAGGCATGACCGCCCTGACATTCGGCGTAGTCCTCACCACAAACCTACTGCAAGGGCTATCAATGTCCAAAGTCGCGCGGCGGCTTGGACTCTCTGCTAGCCGTGTAACCGTCGCCCCCGATGAGGAGGATACTGATCTTTAGGATGTTGTTCGAACGGGGTACTTGCAGATTTCTCGGAGGGGGCATTGGTTGCAGATCGGTTTTTTCCGGCAGAAGGTCTTCGCATGTTTGTCGATGAGGGCGTGGAACTCCTTGTAGACTGTTAGGTCATCCGGAAGCTGTGACATAAAACGTGCCTGAAGTCCCTGATAGTCTCCGCTATTCAATTCCAGCCTGTTAACCAAGCGTTTGGTGTACTGGTCTATTGGGAAGACGAGGAGATCTCCGGCGTAGAGAAGGATCGAGTCGGCTGTCTCTGGGCCAATGCCCTTCCATGAGGTGAGGCGTTCTCGGAGTTCCTCGGTTGTAGACTCCTTAAGCATGTGTTGCAGACTCCCTCCGTACTGCTGTACAAGTATCTTGGCGATGCCCACAAGCCTCTCGGCTTTTTTCCTGAAGAACCCTGTGCACCTGACACAATCAGCTATCTCTACTTCTGAGGCTAGTGCCAGATTTACTGGGTTTAGGAGGTTTTTCTCCCGCAGGTTATCAATGCCCCGGGCTGCATTTTTCCAGGTTGTACGCTGGGTTAGGAGGGCTCCAACAAGTATCTCAAAGGCTGTCTCGGCGGGCCACCATCCCTGGGGACCATGGTAGGCAAGTAGCCTGCTGTAGACATCGAACAGTTTAAACATCTATCAGTATCCTTGGTGTATCCATGTTTATGGGATATTTGTTTTCATATTGGAGAAGGAAGATGTTTGGAAAAATTTTCCAGCGGCAGATTAAGTACCATTGTTGGTCCTCGGATTAAAGGTTGATTATTTCCGCAGACAAAAGGTCTGGTAGGTCTACCTGTTAGTTAATTTACGATTATGTGTCCCAGCAAGCTTTGATCACAGATCTTGATCTCCGTGATGTACGGGCTGTCCACAT
>DAOVCM010000067.1 GCA_030670015.1 Candidatus Bathyarchaeota archaeon | reverse complement strand
CGCCTCTCAACTGTGCGGAACGCCGACCTCATCGTAGTCCTGAACGAAGGAAAGATCGTTGAGAGAGGCACCCACAACGAACTCCTTGAAAGAGGAGGCCTCTATCGCCGGCTATACGAGATGCAGTTCAGGTACGAACAGCCGGAGGAACCGGTTGAAGCACCGGGCATACATGCAGGATCTGTCGATGCCTCTGAAGAAAGCTCAAGCAGTTCCTAACCCTATAAACCCATCCTCATAGTTATAACGGGGACAAACAATATTAGCATAGTCTAGTAGGGACTAACAGTATGTCCGAAGTCGCGAAGCCCAGACCGGCGTTTAAAGTGTGGCTGGAGACTGATGAAGGCTATGTTTTCGGTCCCGGTGTCTACAGCCTCCTTAAGAAGGTGAAGGAGACTGGCACATTAAAAGCTGCGGCGGAATCCTTGGACATGTCTTACAGGTTTGCCTGGGGGTTGGTCAAGAAGGCGGAGGTGAAGCTGGGGCAGCCGCTGCTCCACTCCCACAAGGGTGGAAGAGCAGGCGGAGGTGGTGCCGAGCTAACTGAAGTGGGGCTGCAGTTCCTAGAAGATTTTTCAAAGATCGAACTTTTAATCAATGAATTGTCGAAGGATCCGGGGCTTCTGGAACAATTCAGGTCAATTAACCAGGTCGAAGCCGATGTCATAGAGATTCAGTGGGTAGGTGAGAGGGCTGATATCACTCTTCAGTTAAAGGAGTCAGCTAATCTTATTGTGAGTGTCTCGAAGAAGTTGATTGGAGAGATGAAGATAGGTGTGGGAGACCCTGTAAGTATTGAGCTTACCTCGATAACGGGTAAAATCCAAAAGATATAGGGTTACTAGTACTTGCTGAGGGAGCTGGAGCTCTTTTGTAGTATCTTCAGGTAAGGGTCGTATTTGTTTCTCATTGTCCTGCCTTTTGTGGTGATTTTGTACAAGCACCTCTTGTTGGCGTAGAGATCCAATACCTCACTTCGTTCTAGTAGTTCCAACTTACACAGCTCCTTGAGATGATGGTACACGTTTCTCACGTCGCAGTTGTTGAGGTACATGAGGAAGAAGTTTTTCAAAGACTGCCAGATGCAATAGCCGTACGATTCCTGTCCAAGCTCGTTGTGGTGACAGACGATCGCCATTATTTTCATCTTTGTGGCACCGGTCGTCCCCTTTGGTTTGGGCAAACTGTTCCCCGAAACATTTATAAGAAAGAGTAGTATATATAATTTACGAATGGGTAAAATATCCATATACGTTCCGTTTTGAACCATACAAACCCGGAACACAGTCCGGGGAGGGAAGAAAAAATGATGCATAAACAAAATACTATAGGGTGCTCTCGATGCAGGAGCACAAACATCATCCTAGACCCAGAGGCTGGGGAGGAAGTATGCAGCGAGTGTGGCCTAGTGATCTCGGAGGTAATTGTGGACACGGGTCCTGAGTGGAGGGCCTTCACAAGCGCCGAGAAGGCTACTAGGCCCAGGGTGGGCTCCGCAAGATCATATACCCTATATGATATGGGACTAACAACAGGCTTCAGCGGGAACCGAGACGCCCGGGGGAACCGGTTAAACCCGGACACAAGGAATCGGATGAACAAGCTCAAGAGGTACGACACCCGCTCCAAGCTGGACGATACTTGGGGGCGCAATCTAAGCATTGCTATGGCCGAGCTTGACAGACTCTCTGTGATCCTTCACATCCCAAAGGCGGTTAAGGAGCATGCAGCCCTCTTATATCGGAAGGCACTGAAGCATGACCTGATCCGGGGACGATCTATCGACGCTTTTGTGGCAGCCAGTATTTACGCTGCATGCCGTCTCCACAGGATACCACGCCCCCTGAAAAATGTCTCTAAGGCTAGTACCCGTGAGCACTCCGAGGTAGCCCGATCTTATAGGCTACTATTACGGGAACTTAAGCTGAAGATGCCTATTGACGATCCAATGAAGTTCGTATCCGGTATAGCTTCTAAGCTTCAAGTTAGGCAGAATACGGAGCAACAAGCCATAGAAATACTGAGAAAAGCAAGGAAAAAGCAGGGTCTATCGGGAAAGGATCCAAGAGGCATAGCAGCTGCAGCACTCTACATGGCCTGCATGGATAACGATGACAAGAGGATCCAGAAGGATGTGGCCGCTGCGGCCGGCACGACCGAGGTTACCCTAAGGAACAGGTTGAGGGGGTTAGAGATGACCTTACAGGATACATTACCGGTTGTCAGCGAGGTACCTACAACAGCATAGACCTAGCAATCTTTGTCCTCGATTGAAAGCTCCTATAGACTTTAGAGAGTCCAAAAGCTATTTTTTCTTAATTAATTCTTGTATCGATTTAACGTAGTGACTATATTCCCTCTGCCGGCAATCCCTACAAAGATACCTGGGCCTTCTCATGCTTGACCGTAGTCGACGTTCGTTTAACTTGATCTCCTCCGGTTTCAGGACCTTTCCACAGACAACACATGTTTTCTCGGACATTGCAGCAGATATTTCTTCTCAGAAGAGAAAACTGTTTGGGTTTCAACGTAAGACTATGTTTATACTTAGATAGTGGAATAGATGAATGTAAAGAACGTGATTGAAGGCATGTTTGAGGATTTCAAACAGGCGAGGATTGTATACCTAACCACCCTCAGGGATGGCGAGGAGAGAAGCCGACCGATGACCAACTTCAACGAGGATCCATACAGTATGATGTGGTTCCCCACTTATCGGGACACTCGGAAAGTTGAGGATATTAAAGAGAATCCAAAAGGACTTCTTACTTTCCCCAGCTCGAAAGAGGGGGAATACTACGAGATTGAAGGGCGAGCGGAGTTCGAGGACGAAGGTGTGACCTCCGAAAAGTGGAAGTGGCGGTACCTCCACTGGCATCCCGTCCAGAATAGACGCTTCTGGTTCCCTAGAGGCACCAACTATCCTGACAGGATGATAATCAATGTCTATCCCAAGTCGGTAAGAGTGGTCAAAAAGGACGAATAAATTCATTGTACTGGGAACCTACTTTTTATTTAGGAATCTTTTATTTATACTATATCGGAGAAAAATGAAGATGAGCGAGACCCCTAGCTTCAAGGACAGCCTAAAGAAGAATCGCAGGATCATTCTTGCTATTCTCCTAATACCTGTTATGGGCATGATCGTCGCAATACCACTGATTATATTGAAAGCACCTGGAAAGATGATGGTGGCTCTGCCGATCATCTTCTTTCTGATAGTTCAGCACATCATTCTAGTTTGGTGGATATCCAAGAGGATGAATAAGTTAATAGAGTCATAAGTCGTCTTAAAAACAAGGGTTCTACAGAAAAAAGGGAATCTAGTGAATAGGAATCTTTTTTCAGTGTAGACACACCATATTATAGAGTTCGCATGAAAAGCTTCATGGTTGAAATGGATGATGATACATATAATTATCTGGAATTTCTTGAGAGGACAAGATTCATAAAAAATAAAGAAGCTGCTGTTAAAAAAGCTCTAATTCTATTCAAGAAGCTTTCTATGCATGATTGGCTACCTGATGTCTATCGGATAGGTAACAACAGGATTATCCTCATGGATAGGGGCATGCTCCTCGACGTCTTCGAGCTTCTGACAGAGTTCGAGACATACCGCGCTGGTCAATTGACAGCATTGAAACGGAAGGTGCTAAAGCCTGAGTTCAGGGATATCAATCTAACGAAGCAGAGCAACTGGTTGATTGTATTAAAGGAACTGGAGAATCTAGGGTGGGGAGTCTTCTCCAAGGTAAGTAACGAGATCAAGGTTGAGCACTCCGCCGTTCCTTCCGCCTATCTTCGCGGCTATCTTGAGACTATGTTCAAGGTGGAGCTGGAGGAACATCATACCAATGTAGAGGGGCTTACAGTTTTCATAGCCGGCAAATCAAAACTAGATACTTGGCGCTAGAGACCTGTCCAAGGGCAGCGCTTGTATGGACCAATGACTATTGTTACGACGGTACCCAGGATACCCTCTAGAGCCAGCTCAGTCTCTAGAAAGGTGTTAAGGTCTTCCATCTTCTCGAAAATGACCTCAAACAGAAGATCCACGTCCCCACTCGTCCGATAGAGTACGAAGACATCAGGATGTTCCTTCATATGTTTGACGATGGACTGCATCTTCGCTGGCTGAACTTTTAATCCGATGAAGGACTTTATAGCCCGACCTAACTTGTGATAATCAAGCATTACTGTGAACTTTTTGATGACACCTTTCTCCATTAGGCGATCTATCCTGTTCTTCACTGTTGCCTGGCTGACTCCAGCATCTTCGGCAATTGCACGATATGTGCTTCTTGCATCATCTGTAAGAAATTTGATAATTTTCATATCTAAGATATCGAGCGACATCCTTATCACATAATATATTTGGGATTCCCTTTAAATCTTTTTCACTTTCTCATATTTCATTAAAGAATTCTACAATAGACATAAAGAAAAACATAGTAAAAATTAAGATATTTTTGGGATCATAGTTTTTTAACAAGAACTGATTAATATATACATATTTAATCATTGATATTAAAAGAAATAGACAATAGTTTTTTTTTTCATTATTTTTTCTTCAATTTTTAAAAGAATAATTTAGGAATTTTATAGTTTTTATGTGGGAAAGTTATATTTCTCATATGATTTATCCTATATACAAGGTATATAGTATATAATTTCAGTGAGTAAAAATGGAGAATATTGTAGAAGGTATCCCTACTTCATTGTATGGGAATCTCTCTAAGAAGTTAATTAACCTTGTATTGGGAACTAAGGACAAGAACGCCGTTCCAGCCGATTTAGCGAAGAAGATAATCTATCTCTGGCGTCAAGATCAGCTGGCATCGCCGACTGGGATCAAAACACTGCTTGAGGCGGCTGTCATGGTGGACGCTGAAGCGACGCATTCGACTTTAGAAGAGCTGGGCCTCCAAGAGGTCGTTACAACCCTTAGAAATATTTAATAAAGCACAATCAGTGCTTAGCCTCTTCCTCTCCCTTTTTAAACTTCTTTTTATCAGCAACAATGATTTAAGATAGGGACATGTAAATAACATCGAGATGATCACCAGCTACACCCTGGCGCGAGTTCTACCAGCAAAAGATAAAGATGTATATAAGAAGGTGAAAACGTTCACAGAGGTTAAAGATGTCATCCTTACTTATGGCGAATATGACCTAATTATGAAAGTCGAATCGAACTCAATAGATGATCTAGATAACTTCATCTTTAACAAGCTGAGGACAACGGACGGCGTAATAGCTACAACGACCCTCCTTGAGGCCAAGCCTAAATCCTTTATGGAAGAGAGTTGAGGGAGGGGCTTTGGAGAAGTTACCATCCGTTGTTGCTGATATCATGAGCAGCCCTGCGGTTACTTTGGACGGAGATGTTTGCGTCAAAGATGCGGCAATACTGATGACGGATAGACAGATAGGAAGTATCGTTATCACAGAGAGCGGTCAGCCACTCGGAATAGTCACTGAGCGAGACATGATTGAGCGAATTGTTTCCCCGTGCAGGGATCCATGTGAGACAAAGATAAGGGAGATCATGTCCACCCCCCTCATAACGATTCCCAAGGAAACTAGCATATTAAAGGCTATGAGGAAGATGAGGGAGAATTATATCAGCCGACTCGTCGTTATGGATGACGCCACACTACTCGGCATAGTATCTGAGAGAGACATCATCAGAGCGGTCTCCATCGCATCACTCACGTCCTTCAGCACCCTCCTGAGAAAAAGAGGGTAACGCCATAAGTAGGGAGATCAAGTCTAAAAT
>DAOVCM010000116.1 GCA_030670015.1 Candidatus Bathyarchaeota archaeon | reverse complement strand
GATCATCCTTCTGTTCCTGAAGATGACGTCGCTCATCTTTCGTAGACGTAGCGAGTTGTTAAGCGTCTCGCCGATGGCTTTTTTCCAGGCATCGTCAAATTTGGTTAGAGGTTTTCCTTCAATTATGCTGTCAGCTACAATATTTCCGGCTATCCTACCAATAATCATCCCTGGAGGTACTCCTCCTCCGACTGTCGGGATAGTGTGTCCCCCTGCATCACCGACAACCAACATGTTCTCGGTTGAAGTCCTCTCCAATGGGCCGCCGACAGGGATGTATCCGGCTTTTATGGCTGTCGGAACGGCTTTTGTCAGCTTTTTCGAGGAGATTTCATGCTTTTGAATAAAATTGTTCTGGTAGTCCCTGATGCTTAACCCCTTCTTCATGAATGGGGTTCTCGCGCCCGTGCCTACGTTTGCTATGTCTTCTCCCTTGGGTATAATCCATGCGTAGGTTCCAGGCGCGATGTCCTCACCCAAGTACATATCCACAAAGTCAGGATCATGTTCCACTCCTACCATCTCATACTGGTATCCTACTGCATAATCGAGTGGGTCCTTGGAGACAGGCAAACCTGCTTGACGAGCCATCAACGAAAAAGCTCCGTCCGCCCCAACGACTATCTTGGATCTGAGGTTAAACTCGCCTTCATTGTTTCTTACCCTGACACCCGTGCCGTTGTCTAGAAGATTCAAGGCCGAGGTGAACGGCGCTATATGGGCGCCCGCCCTCGCCGCCTCGTTGGCTAGATGTTTATCCAAGAGTTTTCTGTCTACCACGACGCCGTTGAACGGAACAGAGATCTCAACATTGTTTGGAAAAATAAACTTCACATATTTGGTATGATTCATGATACAGTGGCTCGGCGGATCAAAGAACTCATCTAAATGGGCGACCTTGGGTGTGAGACGTTCCATTTCATCGAGACTTGGTAGGTACTCACCGCATTTATCCGGCACACCTATCTCCAGTTCCCTTTCCACAAGTAGGACATCGAGGCCCCTCTCCGCGGCTGCCTTCGCTGTTGCCGAGCCTGCTGGACCCGCGCCGACGACGATTACATCGTATTTTTGGTTTTTTTCTAGATACTGCATTTTGTCTGCTCCGATGTCAAAGGGCTTGTATCACGTCTGAAGATAACGCATCTAAGTTATAGGTGAAGCTTGAGTTGTACTGCTCTAAGAGTTCATAAAGTGACTCCTTTGCGTCAGATTCTGGGTATTCATCCAAGATTTTCCTTGCCATGTTTGAGAATGCCTTCATCTTGTCGATGGCCTTTTGAAGTGACCCGGTTTCCTCGTAGACCCTGTGTATAAAATCAACGTCAAGATCCTTACTTTCACCTCTGTAAATCGATAAAAACTTCGACTTGTCTTCCTCATTGATGGAATCGGAGTTAACCGCATACAGCAGCAATAGGGATGGATCGCCGTTTAGGAGATCATTGTTAGGTGATTTGTCGCTGCCTTGTGGGGTCAAGGTGTCTATGATGTCGTCTCTTATCTGGTAGGCGTTGCCGAAGTATTTTCCAAATTGGGCTAGTTTCTTAACGTCTTCTGGGTCATTCGAACCAGCGATGCCTCCGAGAGCCGACGCTGCCTCGAAGAGACTGCCGCTCTTCAGATAGTTCATGTAGAGGTAATCATCGACTGACATTAGTTTACGCTTGTACTGGTTCTGTAAGGTAATGCCTTGAACCATCTTGAGCGATGTCTCGGCTAACCATTCAACTATCTCTGGTTTACCCGTCTTGGAGGCATACATGAGACCTATGCTTAGAAGAGCGTCACCCGTCAGCACCGCCGTCTTGACACCGTGCTCAGAGAAGAGAGAAGGCTCCCCCCTGCGATACATGTCACCGTCGATTATGTCATCGTGGACTAGGGTGGCGTTATGAATCAGCTCTAAAGCTAAGAACATGTCACGGGTATCACGATAATCACCGCCCAGCATCTCGGTGCATAGGATGGCGATTAACGGTCTCAGTCGTTTGCCGCCTGTGGATATCGCGTACTTGGTTGTCGTTGCTAGGAGCGGGTGAATATAACTGAGGTCCAGTTCCTTCAGGGTCTCGTTGATAAACTCCAGTTGATGTTGCCTGTTTTTGATTGTTATTTTCCTGACGCTCCTACCCTTGGAACCCTTTCACCAGATTACAACGGCGTAAGTTATAAAAATTAGCCCAATAAACGAGCCGGATTTCACACTTCATTAGCTGGTTTTGTTCCCCAAATGATAACAAACGCCCCCAATATTTTCTCCACCAAACCCACATCCACTAGATGAGTCTCGACGATTGCCGTAAGGTTCTTGTTTGGGGGGAGCTTCTCGAATGTTTTATACAATTTACTCCAAGGGTTCCTGTATCCGTAACCCGCAGTTAACCCACCTATTATTGGGACGAAGTACCTCATATAAAACGACATAAAGCCTTGAATGATCCGGTTATCAGGCTTACCGATGTCGATCAAGAGAAACTTCCCTCCTGAAGCTAAGGTATCACACGCCTCCTTGATGACGAGAGGTTTGTATAGAGAGTCACGCAGAGCGTAGGCAGATGCCACGAAACTTATTGACCCCTCCCTGATGGGCAGGGCCTCGAACACACCCCTGACGTAATGGTTTACCAAGTCCTTGTTCCTGTACCTCGAAGTCACTAACATCTTGTCGGAGAAGTCGAGACAGATCAGGTCCCCGTCGTGGAATCTGGAGATCATCCTGCTGTAGTTACCTGGGCCTGAGCCTAGCTCCAAGGCCGCGCCCTCGCTGTATCCAATCTTGTTTAGACCGATTAACCGGTTTCTGTCGTCTTGGAACAATGAGATGACGTGGTTTACCTTCTCATACTCTTCGATTATCTGCTCAAGGGCGCTGACGACCTCGTCCCAAACGGTCACACCCAACCAACTGGCTCCATACTTATGAACTCTTTTTATCGACGATACTCCGATATACTTTCGTTATGAAGTTTGGTTCTCTCGATAAACGCGATGCACATCCAGTAATCTTGATGTTCTGTGGTAAGGGAGGTGTCGGAAAAACCACGTGCGCTTCATCAACTGCCATCCATTATGCCGCCGAAGGCTTTCGGACATTGCTGATATCAACGGACCCGGCTCCATCCCTTACAGATATCCTGGAAGTTGATGTTAAAGGAAAAATAACTCCGATACCTGGGGTCGAGGACCTTGACGCTGTTGAGCTTGATTATTCGCGAATATTTGATATGTGGACGGAAAAGTTCGGCGATGAGGTCTACGCGGTTATCTCGTCTTTCCTGCCGTTGGGAAGGGAGGTCCTCGATTACATTGCTGGCGCTCCTGGCATAGATGAGGAGTTCGCGCTTAGCTACGTGTATGATCTCTATACTGGAGGAGAGTACGATGTGATAGTATGGGATACGGCCCCAGCTGGAGGCACATTGTCGCTACTGTACCTTCAAGAGACCTTCTACACCCACATGAGGGACGCAGCGAAGCTGTACATCAGACTCAAAGAGACGCTGGAACACCTGACCGGCCGTGAGAAGAGAGACCCGTTGAAGATAATCCGAGAATGGGAGCAGCTCGCTAAAAACGTGTTAGACATGATCAGGTCAGAGAACACAACTGCTTTCCTAGTAACCATCCCCGAGGGACTGGGGGTCTCCCAAACCGAGAGGATTAAACAGGATTTAGAGAAATTCGAGATCCAAATCGGCGGAATAATCGTTAACAACTTGATTCCTCAGGAAGTTGATATGAGCTCCGAGCTTCTCAGTAAAAGAAGGCAGGTCCAAGAAAAATACATGAATATACTGGAGGAAACGTATTCAGGCAAGCTCCCACTGATGAAGCTGCCCCTGCAGGGACACGAGGTGATAGGCATTGAAGTCCTTAGAGACATTGGAAAACAATTGTATGGCTAAGGGTTTCACAATCCAAGGTAATTCAACAGATACTTGACTGCGCCTTTCACCCTTATCCCAGCGAGCCCTGGCATCCGCAGCTCCCGTTTCGCGAGTCCAGTGGATTTTTTCGCCTCATCAATCTCTATCTTGAGTGCGTCGTATTTTCTCTGTCTTTCATGCGGGTCGCTCGTCGAGTCTATGATCTGGTCGATCCTGTGCATTATTGTTCGTGCCATGTCCAGGCCGTAGCTTACTTTCTCGCCGTTGGCGCGACTGGTTATGCCCACATCCATCTTCAACTGGTTCAGCCTGATCATTGCCTCGTATGTTGTCTCGGTTACCTGATCCCGAGTCATCCAGTCCGTGTTATAGTTGAGGTAGAGCTTCCAGCTCGGCTGGTAAAGAGCCTGTTTGTGTTCCCTGAGGTTGG
>DAOVCM010000253.1 GCA_030670015.1 Candidatus Bathyarchaeota archaeon | reverse complement strand
GTCGTTGAGGACTGGGGGGAGAACGTGATCATCCACGTGAACTTCGGTACATTGGTCAATCGGACACTGGCAAGGCTCATTGGACACATCATATCTGAGGAGACCGGGTACCCTGTGGGGGTTCAGCAGGGGACCTACATGGTTGTAACTCAGACTGTCGGTGAGGTAGACGCCGTATTCGTCGCCAATCTGTTGAAAGAACTTGACCGGAAAGATATCAGGGACATCATGATGAACGCTGTTACCAAGACTGGGCTCTTCAAGAGGCGTCTAATAAACGTGGCGAGAAAGGCCGGTGCGTTGAGTAAGTACGCAAACTTCAGTAACATCACACTGGGGAGACTAATGAAGAGTTTTGAGGGTACCTGCATCTTCGAGGAGGCGATGAAGGACACGACGCGGAAGGACCTTGACATTGAAGCTACTGTTGAACTCCTCAGGAAGATAGGGAACGGAGAGATCGAAGTCGTAACGCTGGATACTGAAGGTAAAGTCAGTCCGCTCGCGCAAGTCGTTATCGACGGTATCAGCTTGAAGGCTGACATCGTTCCTCCTGAGAAGCTGACACGTATTATAGTCGAGTCTGCGAAGGTTCGGCTTCTGAATGAGACCCGGGTCATAGCTTGTCTGAGCCGTCGGAACTACGTGGAGACGTACCGTATCAAGGAGCTACCTGAGAGGATTATCTGTCCTAGGTGTGGCTCGACGGAGCTGGGGGTCTTCGACCGGAGCGTTGAGGAGGTCTTCCAGGAGATGGCGAGGGAGAGGCCTGGCGTCAAGAGGACTGGGGAACGCTGGTGGGAGAGAGGGAAGGACTCTGCGAAGCTCGTATCGATATACGGGAGGAGGGGCGCTATCGTAGCCGCTGCTAAGCGAGTGGACTTCACTGAGGCGTGGGACCTCCTCGCGGAGACTGAGGGTGAGTCGGACAAGTTCTTCGAGAGGATCGTTGAGGCCGAGAGAAACGCTCTAAAGAAACGGTTCATCTAAGGTACCTAACAGCAACCATAAAAACTTGCCATGACGAAGGTTATACTGCAAGATGAAGAAGATAGGGATGCTGACTATTGGCCAGTCGCCTCGGGACGATATTCTCCCTGCCCTGAGGGAAATCATGGGAGATGGCTATGAGATAGTGGAGGCTGGGGCCCTCGACAGCTTAACCCTCAAGGATATTGAGCAAGAAGAGTTCAGACATGATGACTACATCCTTATTTCGAGGATGCGAGATGGCACCGAGATCAAGATCACGAAGAGGCTTATTCTTCCTCTTTTACAAGAGCGGATACATGAGCTAGAGGAACAAGGGGTCAGGCTCATCGTTATCATGTGTACAGGTAGGTTTCCCCCGTTTGAGTTCAAGGGCCTCATAGTTACACCCCAGGAGATATTGAAGGGAGTACTCAAGGGAGCTTTAAAGAGGGGAAAGCTGGGAGTAGTCTATCCCGCCGTGGAGCAGATCCATATGGCCAAGCCCGAATTTGGGAGAGAGGAGGTCGAGATCTATGCCGATTACCTTTCACCCTACGAGGGCGATGACGAGCTTAACAAGTTGACTGTACGTCTCGCAGAGCAGGAACTTGATCTAACACTGCTCAACTGCTTCGGCTTTAGCGCCAAGGTTAAAGGTGCTGTGGCTGAGAAGACGGGGAAACCTGTAATCCTATCTAACATTCTTGTAGCAAGGGTGCTGAAGGAGTTAATCTCGTAGCTTCGCTGACTTTATCACTAATTATTTCCTAAAGTTTCGGAGATTTCCTGCTACTAAGTAGATCTCGGCGCTCGCTTTTCTGGATGCCTTAGGCTTCACTACCTTCACGAAGGAAAATGTACTTTTGACCTCTTCTAGGAACATGTTATACTCGAAACCTTGAAACACCTTAACCACAAACCAACCCTCTGGTTTGAGCAGTTTCTCCGAGAGCATCAAGGCTATCCTTGATAGATCGATCTGGCGAAGGTGGTCGACATCCCACACGCCTGAGACGTTTGGAGCGAGATCTGATAGAACGACATCCACCTTACCCGGAAAGAGTCTAATAATCTGCTTTAAAGTCTCTCCGTCCGTAACATCGCCAACAATGGTCATCACGTTGTTGAGACCCAGAGGCTTTACACTCTCAAGGTCAACGCCTACGACTAACCCCCTATCTCCCACGACCTCACGGGCGACCTGAAGCCAACCACCAGGAGCGGCACCCATGTCGAGAACATATCTAGCTCCATCAAGAAACCCGAATCTACTGTTCAGTTGCTTCAGTTTGAAAGCCGCCCTTGAGCGATAACCCTGCTCCTTCGCCATCCGATGATAGGGTTCTCTCCTTCGCTCTGTGATCCATCTACGGGACATAATTAGTCCCTCCCAAATACCTTACCTACGTTCCCCAGAAGCTTTTCTAATTCAGAGACAGAGGCATCTGTCTTTACACCTCTCTTATCGATGTGGGTTCCTGATGTCTGGAAGCCAGCTTCCATAAGAGCAGAAAGGAAAATGCTTGAAGCAGCAGAGGGTATCTTAAGTTTAGAGCAGAGCTTATCGACGTTGTAGAAGCCGGGAGAGAAGCCTATCTCATCTTTAACCAACCTTATGATG
>DAOVCM010000052.1 GCA_030670015.1 Candidatus Bathyarchaeota archaeon | reverse complement strand
CCCCTTTTTATACTTCTAAGATCCTTGTCGTGCCAGCCTTCACTTGAACGCGCGCGCGCCCAGAAGGGGGAGGGGGGGTAGTCCAGATACTGTATGAAAAAGGTCTGCCGCATAAATAGCTTGAAAATCTACGTCTGATGGAGATCGAAGCCGTACAAAAAACGACGCATCTATTTAAAGAAGCCGTACAGAACCCAAGAAAGCCGGCGATAAACCCCTGAGGCGGAGGATTACTGTAGATCGGGTCTGAGGTCTCGTGGGATGGAGAGCTGAAGGCTCCTTGAACTGGGCTGTATGCATGAAGTCATATAGGAGCAATTACGAAGCCAATCCTCCATGGGAAACGAGGAGAAGAACAGGGTAAACGGAGAAGATAAGGATGGTCACACATCGCCGAATCCAACATCCATAATAAAACATTCAGATGATTCGTTCCCGTTGATAATCGGGCGCTGAAACATCCGGCTGAGAACCCCCTGCATACAAAAAACATAGATATACCATCAGGTAATTAATGATAACAAGGAATCAAGGTGAGTTGATGATGAAGGCATTCGTCCTCATAAACACGGAGCTAGGGCAAGAAGCCTCGGTCGTCGAGGCGTTAAGCAACGTAACCGGAATAAAGGGCGTCCACTCCCTCTACGGCATCTACGATGTCATCACGGAGGTAGAGGCAGAGTCCATGGAGAAGGTCAAAGAGATCGTGTTCAACAACATCAGGCGGCTTGACAGCGTCAAGACAACCATCACCCTCATCACATACGGGGAAGGCATAAAGCGCGAATAATTGACGACTGCTAGACCGCACAACCATGTCAAAGGCATCCAAAAACATACCTGACACCATTGTCCTCTCTGCCTTACATCATCTAAGGCTCGTCAGACAGCTCCCTCAATAGGAGTCATCGTGTAATTTACCTCCTTAATCCCTCTGACAGCCCTAACCCTGGAGACAAAGTCGAGCACCCGCTCAGACTCCCCTTGGATAATGTAGATCTCGACGCAATGGCCTCCGCGCGCGCGCGCGACTCACAGATGGTGGTCACTCCAAATACTCACATTATATAAGTGCCGTGGAAAGAACTCTTGTTGGTCCACGAATCCAGTGTTTTTATTCTTCATTAGAAATGGAAAATTGGAATTCGATATCTTTTAATAATGTTTTTATGCTTAACGTTTACCTACACAGTCGGGAGATTTCCGCGTGTCCAAAGAGTTCAACTACATCGTAAGGCTCCACGGGTCTAACATAGACGGGACCAAGCTACTGCCCTATGCACTATGCGACTTGAAAGGCGTGGGCATAAGGGTAGCTCGGACCATAGTGAGGATACTGGGCCTCGACCCGACCCAGAGGCTGGGCTCCTTCTCCGACGCCGATATCAGGCGGCTGGAGGATATACTCAGCGACCCGGCCTCCAAGGGGATGCCGGTGTGGATGCTCAACCGGAGAAAGGACCCTCAGACAGGAGGGAACCTTCACATCCTCGCCTCGGACCTTACCCTCAGGGAGAGGGAGGACATCGGCATCATGAGGGAGACACGGAGCTGGAAGGGCGAGCGCCACGCGTTGGGGCTCAAGGTGAGAGGTCAGAGGACGAAGACAGCGGCACGTAAGGGGCGTAGCGTCGGCGTCAGCAGAAGCCGCGTTCAGAGAGAGGAGAGGGAGAGGAGATAGAGGTGGGAGACCCTAAGAAGAAGCACAAGAGATACACGACGCCCAAGCGTCCCTACGACGTAAGCAACCTGAGTGAGGAGCTCAAACTCGTAGGCACCTATGGACTCAGGAACAAGCGGGAGCTATGGCGGATTCGCACGGAGTTAAGCACCCTTCGGCGTAGGGGGAGGGAGACGCTGTCACTGGATCCCATTGAGAGAGCTGAGAAGGAAAAAGCAATGATCCGGAAGCTGCATATTCTAGGCCTCGTCGACGAACGGGCCACACTGGAGGACATACTCAGCTTGGGCATCGAGAACCTCTTGGAGCGGAGACTCCAGACAGTCCTGTACCGCCGGGGGATGGCCAAGACTCTCTTCCAGGCGAGACAGCTTATCACACACGGCCATATCGCCATCAGTGGCACGAAGGTGAGGTCCCCAAGCTACAAGGTGACCCGGGCCGACGAAACCAACCTGGACTACTCTGAATCCAGCCCCCTTGCTATCAAGGAGCACCCCCTGAGACTGGAGGTCAGCCTCACTGAGATGACGGGAGGTAAGCAGCCTGAGTGAGAACGAGAGGTGGGCGGTTGTCCACATCTTCAGCAGCTTCAACAACACGCTAATTCACATGACAGATTTAACCGGCGCTGAGACCATCGCCCTCGCGTCAGGCGGGAGGTTCGTCAAGGCTGACAGGCTCAAGCCGTCACCATACGCAGCCATGAAGGCGGCCCAGTACGTCGCCAACGTGGGAAGAGACAGGGGTATCACCTCAATCCACATCAAGGTGAGAGCACCTGGGGGGTCCGGCTCTAAGACGCCGGGGCCGGGGGCTCAGGCAGCCATCAGAGCCCTTGCTAGGAGCAACTTTAAGATAGGCAGGATAGAGGAGACCACGCCAATACCCCACGACGGGACGCGCAAGCCAGGCGGAAGGCGTGGCCGAAGGCCTTAGTAACCAGGGGGGCGACCATGAGGGTTGAAGTTCTCAGTATAACCGGCGATACCGTCCGCTTCCTCGTAGAGGGGATTGACGTTTCCCTCGCCAACGCCCTGAGGCGGACCATTATCTCCGAAGTTCCCTCAATGACCATAGACGACATTTTCATCTTTGACAACTCGTCTGTCATCCCTGACGAGGTCCTCGCCCAGAGAATAGGCTTCGTACCGCTTAAGACAGACCTCGACAGCTACGTCCTACCGGAGGACTGCGAGTGCAATAGCGACCTCGGCTGCAGCCTCTGCAGGGTTGTCCTCACCCTCGACGTCGAGGCTGAAACCGATATACGAACAGTCTACTCAGGAGACTTCGTTTCAGAGGATCCCCAGATCGTCCCAGCAAGCCCCAAGATACCGCTTACAAAGCTGGCGCTCGAACAGGCTGTCAGGCTGGAGGCATACGCAAGGCTGGGCTTAGGTAAAGTTCACGCGAAGTGGCAGCCCGTCTCAGAGGCCGTCTACCAGCACTTAGCCGAGGTGGAGATCGACGAGAAGAGGTGTACAGCCTGTGGTATGTGCGTCGAGGCATGCCCAAGGGGCGTGCTCTCTCTAGAGGGAGGGAAGCTCAAGGTCGTCGACATATATGCCTGCATCCTCTGCGGTGAATGTGTGGAGGTCTGCCCCGTAGATCCGGCTGCTGTGACTCAGGATATGAAGGGAGACACCTTCCTCTTCACCGTTGAGTCGACGGGATGCCTACCCCCTGAGAGGATCGTCACCGAAGCCTGCAGAGTCCTCGTTGCTAAGTTGGACGAGTTCTCAGACAAGATCAAGAGGGGAGAAACTGATGAGGAGATCGTCGACTTCGTGGTGGGTGAGCAGGAAGCCCGTAGATTGTACAGCGTGGGCGCTGGAGACTTTGAGAAGGAAGAAGAAGGATGATGAACCCAGAGCTGAAGAAGACGATATACACACTCAAGGCTGCATCTAGGAAGAGTGGTGATTCCATCTGGAGGGCGCTTGCAGACGAGCTGGACAAGCCCAAGAGGAGGAGAACCACAGTCAACCTTAGCAGAATAAACCGGCACACAGATGCTGGAGACATCGTCGCTGTGCCGGGGAAGGTCCTAGCGGCGGGTTCGCTAACCCATCCCGTAACGATAGCCTCCTATTCCTTCTCGGAAGGAGCTCAAGAGAAGGTCACCCGCGCAGAGGGCCGAATTATATCCCTCATAGAGCTCATGGACGAAGGAATCGAACCGTCCAAGATAAGACTATTAAAGTAGGCTCCTAACAGCCACGTTGATTTACCGAGATGATCGCAAGAAGATCACCCATTTCAATGGATGAATGAACTGCGCGCCTGTAGGGAGGTAGTTCACCGTTCCCAACATGCGCATGTTTGTCACCCTGCCGTCCGGTCATCTATAGTATTCAAGGTTGTAACTGCCGGACGGTTTTCTCAGCTTTGGACGTATAATCTTGGCGAGGATTATACCTACGACGAAGCCTCCGACATGAGCCCAGTATGCGACCCCCGTGTTCAATGGGACGAGGGCCAGCATGAACTGGTAGACAAACCAGAGACCGATCATTATGTACGCGGGCACCCTAACGACACGCCAGAAGAAACCCATTCCGACGACGGTGCGGATGCGGGCTCTGGGGTAGAGCACGAAGTAGGCGCCCAGAACGCCGGAGATGGCGCCGGATGCACCGACGGCGGGATATTGGGAGCCCCATGCGGTGAGCATCCAGAAAGCTGAGGCTGCGACGCCGGAGGTGAGGTAGAAGACGAGGTAGCGGAGGTGACCACAGCAATCCTCGATGTTGTCACCGAAGATCCATAGGAATAACATGTTGCCCAGTAGATGGGACCAACCACCGTGGAGGAACATGTTAGTCACGAAAGTATACTGTCCAGCTCCGGATGTGATCGTTGTTGGGACAAGGCCGAAAGTGAGGAGAGTGTACACAAAATGCGTGCTCCCTGAGGATGATTGCCAGAGGAAGACGAGGATGCATGTTGCTATGATTGACCAGTTGATAAAGGGGGTTAACCTAGTCGGATTCTCGTCGCCCAGCGGAAACATCTTGCATCAAAGTTAACGCCCAGATTAAATTAATATGTCTGAAAAAAGAACCCGAATTCTCAGTTGCACGCCTCTTTACAGAGCTTGCTGCTTGGCGGTTTTCTGTGAATTGTAGAATTCTTACCTCAGATATTTTCCAGGTGGGCGTTCAAGTGTAGGCGAATTGACCCTCCTAGCAGTTATTCTTAACGAGTTTTCACGGATAGTCATTCGATACTAAGAGATACTTCGCTGTCTTCTTCTAGCTGTAGGCCTTCTGGCTTGAAGGGTATAAGCTTAATCTCAGGTAAGGCTCGGGGTGAAAGGCGTAGGGATAATCCCCGGATAGGGATCATACCTACATTTATCTTGAAATCAAGACAGTCAGCCAGACAGGTTTTCCCCCGGAGAGTTTTGATTATGGCAATTGGTTTTCCGCAGAGCTTCACTACTCTGCCTGTTGGGGGGTTAGATCCGATATGGGTGCCCACCCATCCGTAGTAGGGAATACCTCCGTCCAGAAGCCCGGTTACACCTCCGACGTCAGCCGTTAAGCCATTCGCATGATCCTCTTCTATCCTTACAATCGAAAACTCGTGGATTGTCTTGGTTACCGTACCCTTCAGCTCCTCCACAGGTTTGACATCCCCGATCTCAAGCAGCCTCCTGAACGGGTAGCCTCCCCTAGCCCGGATGGGGTCAAAGGGGTTTCGGATCTCTACGTGTATGTGAGGTGACGTCCATAAGCTGAAGTAGCCGGATCGCAGTAGCGATCCAAGTTCCTGCCCCGTTTCCACAAAATCTCCACACTTGAGAGCTGGCTCAACGTGAAGGAACTTGATCACCCTCTCAGGGTTCTCGTGGCTCCTCAGAACTGTCACGACGTCGTAGCCTGAATCCTTAAAGCCTCTCCCTCCTGGGCACCTTATTTTCCTAATCAGTGTTATCTCGCCTGAAACTGGAGAGGACGCATTCTCACCGTATTCTATATTGGGGTAGATGTCTACTCCCGTTGAGAGACGGTGGGAAGGATAGGGACTGTTGAAGAAGGAAAAGCTTCCGTCCTTTGGACATCTGACTATGACTTTCTCGGATGTTGCGACCGGTATCATCTTTCTCACAGTTAAATCTATTATCGTTAAGGACGCCTCGTAGAAATCCTTTTTGTGATTCTACCTAGAAATTATCTAATCTTTCACAAGGATCAAAATTAGGATAGCATCTACAAGGGCTATCACTAGGTTAAGTAGGATTGGTATATTGAAGCTGTAGACGTCGAACAGTATGCCTCCGATGAGGGGGGCGGGGAAAGAGAGAAGCCCCCTAAATGTCGAATAGCTCGCCAAAGCATGGGCCCGCTCATCTGGCGCGCGTGCTGGAATCTTTGGAGACCTTTCATTCCTTGACTTGACGTAGTTATCGCCACTTCTGTCGTTCTGAATCCAATTATTTTAAAAACAGATCTGACAACGTTACAATGTCCAGAGATGCCTTTGAACGGAGAACGAGCATATCAGGTCATGAGTAGTCGAGGTGTTGACACTCTCGTCGCATCGTCAACCGAGAATGTATTCTACATCTCAGACTACTGGAGCCTCGGGAAGGCGTTAGGCTGCGGAGTAGAGGCCTACGCGCTTCTCCCTATTAAAGGAGAACCCGCGATAATCGCCCCGCTACGCGAGGCTGACCTAATCGTTGACAGTGGGACATGGATCGGTGACCTCCATTTCTATGGTAAGTCAGAGGTCGAGCTGGGTCAATCCGAGGAAGAATCTAAACAGACTGACATTCTCTTAGGTCTGTACAAATCAGCAAAGCCAGGTGACGATGGCATGTCATCCCTCCTCAAGACGCTGGAGGAAAAAGAGCTTAC
>DAOVCM010000104.1 GCA_030670015.1 Candidatus Bathyarchaeota archaeon | reverse complement strand
CACCGTGATAGCCCCCTCCGGGCAGTAGAAGTGGCACAGCATACACTTGGTGCATTCACTATGATCAATATCCGGCCGTTCAATACCCCAGTCACCCGTCTCGTACTCGGTGGAAGACTTGGTCGAGACAGCACCCTTAGGCAGCTCGCTCCAACTCGGTTTCCGCTCGCTCATCCTTTAACGACACCCTCATACGCTATCATCACGATCTCAAGGTTAAGCTCCTGAATGCGACCGGAGAATCTCTCCCTAACCACATCCATGAGCGAATCAAGCTTCACCAACCCCGTCGCCTTCACGAAGGAGCCCAACATAGCCGTGTTGGTGATAGGCCGGCCCAAGACCTTCAATGCAAGACTGGTCGCGTCCAACACCCAGACCTCCACACCCTCAAGCCCAAGGTTCCTCCTTAGGACTTCAGGGGGCTGATCGGTGTTAACCAACATCGTGGTCCCAGGCTCCAACCCCTCGATCACTGAAGGACCCAACAGCGTCGGGTCAAGCACCACGACGACATCGGGCTCATAGATGCTGGAATGGAGCTGGATGGGATGATCGCTGATCCGCGTGAAAGCAGTGATGGGCGCGCCGGCCCTCTCAGGGCCGAACGCTGGGAAGCTCTGGATATACTTCTGCTCCTTCAGCCCCGCCTGGGCGAGGAGAAGCGAAGCCGTCCAGGCTCCCTGCCCGCCGCGGCCGTGGAACCTGACCCCAATAAGTCCATCTGTCAAACCCTAAACCTCCGGGAATCAAATTGATTGTCACACATCCTATTAAAATATAACCCAATGGAAACCCAGACGGAAGGCTTCAACTTAGGACACGCCTCCTTAGCTCTCTTAGCTCGTCCCTCTTCCTCCTCGCCTGGACAGCCGCAGCCTCAGCGAATCTCTCACCCCCCCATCCCAGCCCCTCGTACGCGTAATCAATCGACCTGGATGATGAAACGATCAGACCCTCCCCCGAGCTGTTCGCCCCTAAACGTAGGGCGGTGGCTGGATCTCCTCCCTGCGGTCCGAGACCCGGTGAGAGGATGAGCCGTTCCTCCCCGATGATGGCCCTCACCTCATTCAGCTCGGAGAGCGCTGTACACCCTACGACGAAGCCGTTACTTCCACGTTCGCAGGCGTCCCTCGCTAGCCTCAGGTATAGAGGCTCTCCACCTATAGCCTTGGACTGGTAGTCGTGAGCTCCAGGATTGGACATTCTGCAGAGGGCGAAGATACCCTTATCCCTATCCTCAGACCACCGGTAGACGGCGTCGCTCCCGTTCTCGAACCCGGGAAAGGGGCTGAATGTGACAGCGTCGAACCCCGCCTCATCCAGCCAGTGGAGCCCAGCAGCGTTCGTAGATCCGATGTCCGAGAGCTTAGCATCCAGAAGCGCGAGGCAGCCCCCCTCGTGAACCGCCTCGACCACCTCCCTAAGGTCGTCGAATGACAGAGGGTAGGTGACGAACTGAGCGTTGGGCTTGATGACCGGGGTGTAAGGTGCCACCGCCTCAACCACGTCGAGACAGAACCGCTTGATCCCATCGGCCACGCCATGGCGCTCGATCAACCTGGATGGGATCACATGCCTATCCCTCATGCTCGTCGTAGCTGGATCGAGACCTACGCAGAGAAAGCTGTCCTTCTCACGGCTCAGCTCATAATATTTCTTAACAAACCCTCGGCCAAGCAAGTAACTCACTCACACCATTCAAGTAGCAGATGTACCTAAAAAAGTTCAGGACGGTATTGACTGAGCCAGGTTCGCAGTTAACGAGAGGAATTGGAGACGGATAGAGCGAGCCTCAGTCTCCAACCCTCATATTGTTGTCGTCACTCGCATGTCTTAAATCTCATGACATTCAATATCCCAATGGGAATCTTCCGGAGGATGGATTTTGAGCAGTGAAGATGAGACGAGGATGCTCCTAGGTATCCGGGAGAGCTTGAGAAGGAGGACCGTGCGGCTTCAAGCGGAGATAGAGGACATGAGGAAAGCCATCGTGGAGATTGACCGTCAGATCGTGAGACAAGGATTCCGTCAGCCGACTCCAGAACAGATCAAGCCTGGTGCAACGGTCGAAGACGATGTGAACCTGAACGGGCTTGTCTCCATCAAGACAAAGGACGGCGAGACTATGGGCTTCCTCAGCAAGGGGGAGATCGAGATCGTGTTCACGCCGAGGGACGACCTGATATTCAGTACGGCAATCCCTCCCTTCCAGTCCTTCTTTATCGAGCGTGTCCTGTCCAACATGAGGTCGACGGATGAGGGGCGGGTGACAAGCGGCGAGGTCTCCCCTGACGAGGTTCTCTCCTACGATGTCGAAACGGAGGGCGAGAGGATCCTCAAGGTCGTCATCAGGAACTACGGCGGGGAGAGACGCCAAAGGGAGATACAGAGCAGCCTCCGGTGGACCTTTGACAAGATGTACGACAAGATGAGACAGAGTTAAAGTGAACTTCGATGACAGCTGAGCTGGAGAGGAACCCCCTCTGGCTGATCTTGGTGGAGACCGTCCACGCCATGCCCATGTACGCTTCCCACAAAGCCTATGTCAGGGACATCCTCCTCCTCGATGTGCCGGATATCTCCGTCGAGGAACTGTCCAGCCGGCTTGACATCCCGATGGGTGAGGCGATGGTAATCCTCGAAGAGATAGGGCGAGAGAGACTGCAGGAATCTAAAGCCGGGGGAACGGACGAGTCAACAGAATATCAGACGACGTAACGGTAAGACTCGGATAAGCCAGCCGTCTCGCTCTCGACCGTGACCTTAAGGATGTCACCGGACTCAGCTCCGAGAATGATGGACACGGGGTCAGTAGCCTTGATCCAAGGGAAATTATAGGGCTTAGCATGGTAGATCTTAATTAGCTCCTGCTTCCGTTCCTCCGTGACGATCTCGGCCTTAGGGACCAGCTTGTGCTTGAATAAGTCGAACACGGGCAGTGTGCGCGGGATCAGCTCAATGTTCAACTTTGGCGAATTGCTCTTAGCCGAGTAGGTGTACTTCCCGCTCCCTACCATGATACCCTTGTCCGCTCCCTCCTTGTCCACCAGCTCCTTGAGGTCCCGGACATAGGCTATTCCCAGGGTTCTCTGACCTATCATGCAGTGCATCACATACTTTTTGTCTCCCCGGGTGAGGAAATACGTGATGATGTCCCCCTCCCTCTCCTTCCTCTTAACCTTAAGCTTCCTGTACTTTATAATGAGGGCCGCACGCCTCTCCTCAACAGTCTTGGGCTTGCTCACGTCGATCACCTTTCCTCCTACCTGGCCTTGATACGCTTCACGATGGGCGCCCTCACCTTACGGAAAATACGGTACCCGCAGAAAGGGCAGCGGAACGAAATGTAGCGCTCCAACTCTTTGTACCCGACCCTCCGTGCGCACCTAACACACTCATAGACGGGCCCCCCGTGGAGCTTTGGCTTCTCAGCCTTCTCATCCAAACCCATACAGTTCCACCAGTGCAAATAACAACGTTCAGGACTCTCTTTAAAACGTACCGTCCAAAACGCGGCCACGGACCATCCTATCCGAGACCACGCCGACGACCTCAACATCAACCACCTCGCCAGCCAGACCCCCCGCATCCTCCAAGAGCACAACCGGGCCGTGAAGCATAGGATAAGCCACGTGATAACGCCTGTCCCTCTTATAGGGCTCAGCGACGACAGCCTTGAACCTCCTGCCCACCAAACTCTCCTTCATCACCCTATTCGCCTCCCGAGCTGCGTCATAGAGCCTCCTGCTAAGCTTGTCCTTGACCGCCGGGGGGGCCGTCGGCTGGTCCTGGAAGGCCGACATCGGCAAGGGTCGAAACCTGTACATGATGATCCTTGAGGCTCCCATCGTCACACACCTATCGAGGGTCCACAGGGTCTCCTCCACCGTCTTCTGAGTCTGTCCCGGCAGACCGTGGATAAAGTAGACGTACAGATTCAGCCCCGCCCTTCTAAGCCTCCTCACAGCTCGCAGGTTCTCATCGGGGGATGACGGACGCCCAAGCTGCAGGCTGTGTTCCCTGGAACCTGTCTCGAAGCCGATGTTCACCGGTGTCCCGGCGAGGTGTCGACCCAGGATCCCAGCGGCCTCCTCGGTAACGAGGCACCCCTTGATGTTCTCAATCATGACAGAGGCCTCTCCCTCAGCCACCGCGTCCAGCCCTGTAAGCTTTGAGAGCAGATCCTCCAGAGCTGAATAGTTCGGCATAGGCTGCCTCGGATCCGTCAGCGGCTTCGGCTCCACGAGGAGATCTCTGCCATAGTCGAGGAAGCCAGGCGCGCTGAGGACAGCGCGTCTCACACCCATCGAAAGAAGCCCCCTCACCTCCTCGACTATCCTAGTCACCGACCTGCTCCTGGGAGGACCGTATAAACTCGGGACTGAGCAGTAGCCACACCCCGGTGGAATCCCTTGAGGACAGTCATACCTTTCTTCAAGCCCTCCGTCCCGGCACTTATTACACCCTAGGCAGCCACCTTCAGGGAGTGCAATCTGCGCTCTGTGGTAGTTACTGCACCCTCTGAGCACCTCGACATAAACTCGGGCGGAACGGTGAAGGGGATAGTCCATGATAACACCTGTAGACGGACTCAGACTATCGTATAATTCTCTCTTCATGACGGGCCTAAGACCGTTAATCCGTACAGTTCCTCCCTCGAGGT
>DAOVCM010000080.1 GCA_030670015.1 Candidatus Bathyarchaeota archaeon | reverse complement strand
CTGCTTTAATCAGCCTGCTCTCGTCTATGTCGCAGCCCATAACAGTAGAGACCTTGTCATTCCCTGCACAATCTTTGGCAATTGTAGGTCCCATGAGGCCGCATCCGAGCACAAGAATCTTACTCATGTAATCACGTTCAGCTTCCTTTTGGTAACCCATTATAAATGGTTGTTGAGGTTTAAAGCATCAATCTTGATGTTTCATCACACTGCACACATAATTCTGATACCGCATATCCCGTCAAAGGATGTAGAAGGAGTTAAATATGCTAATATTCAAATCAGATAAACCTTTAACAAGGTAACTTAAAGGTATGATTGGAAATAGGTGAAATTAATGATTGATTTCTCGTTTACTGAGGAGCAGGAGCTATTTCGCGAGGCAGTTAAGGAATGGCTGGCGAAGAACATTCCGTTGGAGAAGGTACGGGAGAACGATGAGAACCACGAGCTTCCAAAGAGTCTGATCAATGGGTTAGGCGACCTAGGGCTGCTCTGTATGACGTTGCCAGAGGAGCACGGGGGCGCCGGCGCGGACTGGGTGACTACTACAATCGCGGCGGAAGAGCTTGGATACGCTGATATCTCAGTGGCACTTCCAGTATTTTTCCTTGTGCAGGCGAGTTGGGGCTACGTCGTCGACAAGTACTGCACCGACGCAGTCCGTGATGCTTGTCTGAGGAAGGCTGCGAAGGGTGAGAGCTTCATCGGAATAGGTGTCACAGAGCCAGGGGGTGGATCGGACGTTGCAGCATACCAAACCACACTGAAAAGAGGAGACGACCATTGGATGGTGAACGGCGAGAAGACGTACATCAGCGGGACGGCAGAGTGCCAAGAGATAGGGGGCGGATACTTTGTCAGCGGCTACAGCGATAGGTCGAAGGGACACAGGGGCATGACAGCCTTCTATCTCCCCATCAACGCGCCCGGTGTGGAGGTGACGAAGCGGTTCGACAACATGGGGAGAATGGCGATAAGCACCGGTGGCTTCAAGATGACGGATGTAAAGGTCCCTGACGAGTACCAGATAGGTGATACCGGCCGCGGCTTCTACCTCACTATGGAGGGCTTCGACGCGGCGAGGGTCCTCGTCTCAGCCAGCTGTATCGGCGCCGCAGAGCGAGCCCTAGACTTCGGAATGGATTACATCAAGGAAAGGCGTGCGTTCGAGCAGCCACTGGCAAAATTCCAGGGGATACAGTTCGACCTTGCAGATATGGCATCCCACCACGAGGCTGTGAAGCTGCTCATCTACAAGACAGCGTGGATGATGGACCAGAAGTATCAGCACGGGACGTACACTCCGCTGGAGGTGAGCAAGTACATCTCGATGTGCAAGCTCCTGGCACCACACATGGCTCTGGACACATTCAGGCGGGTCATGTTATGGATGGGTGCCTACGGCTACACGAAGGAGTGCCCACTTGATATGGGTCTACGGGGCGTGATGAGCTACTGCATAGGCGCCGAAGGAACTGCCAACATACAGAAGTTAGTCATTGCCAGGGAGACCTTGGGAAGAGAGTGGACAAGAACTCGGTAGTCTAAAAATCCTTTTTTTTCAACATTAAATCTCTTTCAGATTAGGCTTCTATATGGATTCCTATAAGAGATTCAAGTTCTCTCGCTCTCTTTGAGTACAAAACGGTCCTTTTTTCTAACCTAGAAAAACTGGAAGAATAAATCCCTGAAAAAGGATAGAACCCTTCAAATTCCAACTGTTTGTAAAGAAATTGAAATGGGCGTAAAGATGCGCAACGGGACTTACTCAAAACGGTTAAAAACGTCCAAGATGCTTGCATGTTAAAACCCTAAGGTGCAGGATGTGAGTGAAAAAGGATTCTATCTTAGCCATTATGTAGCTAGGACCAATATCAAGCCACCTGAGCGAGTCTACATCTTCGACACTACGCTGAGGGACGGCGAGCAGACCCCGGGTGTCACATTCACCATTGACGAGAAGATTGCCATAGCGAGGCAGCTTGATAGACTTGGTGTCGATATAATCGAGGCTGGGTTCCCCATAACCTCCAAGGGTGAGGCTGAAGCCGTGAAAAAGATCGCAGCTGAGGGGCTCCAAGCCCGAGTCGCTGCTCTTGCGAGGACGACTAAGCTTGATATTGACAGGGCTCTGGACACAGGCGTCGACTATGTCCACATATTCATCGCTACCTCCGACATCCACTTGGAACACAAGCTGAAGATGACGCGAGAGGAGGTCAAGCAGCAGAGCGTTGAGAGCATCGAGTACGCTAAGGAGCACGGCGTCACTGTTGAGTTCTCACCGGAGGACGCTACCCGCACAGAGATCGGTTACCTCAAGGAAATCTGTCGAGCGGTTTCTGAGGCAGGAGCGGACAAGATCAACGTCCCAGACACCGTCGGCGTAATGACTCCCAGAATCACGTACGAGTTCTTCAAGGACCTCAAATCAGTGACAGATGTCCCCCTAAGCGCTCACGCCCACAATGATTTCGGCCAGGCGACAGCCAACTCCCTCGCAGCCATCGAGGCCGGAGCGGAACAGGTCCATGTCTGCGTCAATGGCTTGGGCGAAAGAGCGGGTAATGCGTCCTTGGAGGAGGTGGTGATGGGCCTCATAGCCCAATACGGCGTTACGACAGGAATAGTCACGAGACAGATAGCTGAGACATCGGACCTCGTCCAGAGACTGAGTGGTTTCTATCTGCTGCCGATGACACCTATTGTTGGTGACAACGCCTTCACCCATGAGGCTGGCATCCACGTCCACGGTATGCTAAGTCACCCTGGTGCTTATGAGCCGCTGACCCCTGAGATCGTGGGGAAGAAGCGTAGGTTCGTAGCCGGTAAGCACACGGGGAGGCACGCCATCGACTCGATGCTCGAGGAGATGGGGGTGAACCCCGACAGGGCGCAACTCAAGGCCATCTCGGCGGAGGTGAAGAGACTTGGGGACAGGGGGAAGAAGGTGACTGACGCTGACCTTTATGCCATAGCCAGGAGCGTCATGGACCTGAAGGAAGAGGACAGGGTGAAGCTGAAACAGCTGCTCGTAGTCACCGGGAACACGGTCACCCCGACAGCTTCGGTAACTCTGCTCGTTAACGAGGAGGAGTTCAACGGGTCAGGCATAGGCAACGGCCCCATTGATGCTGCCATCAATGCAATAAGGAATGTAAAAGGTAACCTCGGCGAGTTCACACTTGAGAGGTTCTCCATGAAGGCCATCACCGGTGGTACCGACGCCGTTGCAGACGTTACAGTCCGTCTGAGACAGAACAACCGGTACGTTACTTCGAATGGGGTGAGTGGGGATACCGTGATGGCCAGTGTTGAAGCCATCTTGAAAGGCATGAACAGACTGCTCCATAATGGCTAAACACGAAGATTAGTAGAGAGACACTTATACCATCAGGCATCCCATTCCCTAAAACCTCTTGGAAATAGGAAGTGAGAAGAGGTAGAAGACTGTTGAGAGTTCGAACGATCGAAAAAGTCCGGCGATAACCTTATATCTCTACATTGAGTGTCGATATTTCACATGAAGGGTTGAAAAATGGGGTATCGTTTTATTAGATAATTTCCCTAATTACATCCGATTTCTAGACACAACTCTCAGAGATGGAGAGCAGACCCCTGGAGTCTCCCTTACACCGAGCAAGAAACTCCAGATAGCAATGAAACTAGACCAGCTGGGTGTAGAGGTCATCGAGGCTGGCTTCGCAGCGGTCTCAGACGGCGAGGCCAAGGCAGTGAAGCTCATCGCATCCGAGGGCTTGGAGGCGGAGATTTGCAGTGCCACGCGAGGTGTCAAGCGGGACATCGACATCGCTATAGACGCAGGAGTGGACAGTGTCAATATCATCGTGCCTACCTCGGATCTCCACATTGAGCAAAAGCTAGGTAAGACGAGGGAGCAGGTTCTAGACATGATGGCAGATGCAGTTATTCATGCTAAGGACCATGGACTCGTTACGGAGTTATCCACTGAAGACGGGTCGAGGACCGACAGGGACTTCCTCAAACAGGTTGTCGGTCGAGCACTGGAGGTAGGCGTAGATAGAATGGCTTTATGCGACACAGTGGGTATTTTAACGCCTGAGAAGGCATACGACTTCTTCTCGGACATGAGGAGGGTGTTCCCAGACGCAGTCTTCAGCGTCCACTGTCACGACGACTTCGGGCTTGCAGTCGCCAACTCCCTTGCTGGCCTTATGGCAGGAGCCAATCAGGTACATGCGACCATGAATGGGATAGGGGAGCGAGCGGGTAATGCGTCGCTAGAGGAGATCGCCGTGGCACTCAAGGTTATATATGGCATCGAGATAGGCATCAGGACCGAGGAGTTGTATAGCACTTCACAGCTGGTTTCCCGTCTCATCGGTATGCCCGTTCAGGCGAACAAAGCCATAGTAGGAGCCAACGCGTTCTCTCATGAGTCGGGCATCCACACCCACGCTTTGCTGAGGAACCCCCTCACCTACGAGGCGATAAGACCCGAGCTTGTCGGCGCCGTGAGGGGCATAGTCTCCGGAAAACACGCAGGTTCCGCCGGCTTGAGGAAATCGCTTGGAGACATGGGGTTCAACCCTTCCGAAACCGAGTTCAAGGAGATACTCGGACAAGTTAAAAACCTTGGCGATAAAGGTGAGAGTGTAACAGACGCCGACCTTCTAGATATTGCACGGGATGTTTTAAGAATACAGATGGCGATGCCCCTCAATCTTGAGGAGTTCACAGTCGTGACGGGGAACAAGATCACACCAACTTCATCCGTGAAGCTGAGGTTGAACGGTAACATATTTCTGGAGGCGGCCACGGGCAACGGTCCTGTCGACGCCACGCTGAACGCTGTGAGTAAGGCGATAAACCCTGAACAGAGGGCACATCTTGACAGGTATCACGTCGAGGCCATCACGGGTGGTACGGACGCTGTTGTGAACGTGGAGGTAAGACTTAGACGGGGCGACAGGCTTGTGACCTCCAAGGGCGTGAACGAGGACATCGTAATGGCGAGCGTCGAGGCTTTCCTAAGAGGTATGAACGTCTTGCTAGTTCAAGAAGAAGAGCCTGGACGCAGGTGGAATGTGAAGATAAAGGAGGATATGTAGAATGGGTATGACTGTCTCTGAAAAAATTCTAGCCAGTGCTTCAGGACGTAAAGATGTCCGAGCCGGCGAGATCGTGAAGGCCTGGGTTGACGTTGCGATGATGCCAGACCTGACATCAATACTAGCAGTCAATGCGATGAGGGCCATGGGGCGTGAAAGAGTCTGGGACAAGGAGAAGGTTGTTGTATTATTAGACCACGTCGCCCCAGCCTCAACACTAATAGCCGCCACTGTCCACCGGGACATCAGAAAATTCGCGAAGGAGCAGGACCTGAAATACCTCTACGATGTGGAGTCGGGCGTCTGCCACCAGGTCCTACCGGAGAAGGGGCATGTGAAGCCT
>DAOVCM010000087.1 GCA_030670015.1 Candidatus Bathyarchaeota archaeon | reverse complement strand
GTTCCAACAACCTCCTCAACCCCAGCTTCTAACATGAGTTCTAAAGCATCTCCCAGTAGAAGGAGGTGAGACACTCCTGCAAAGATCCTTCGCGCTCCCTGCTTTCTGAGTATCCGAGCGGCGTTTGCAGTGGTTTTCCCTGTGGCTATGATGTCATCAATGATTACGACATCCCTCCCTTTCACATCCAAATCCTTACTGAAGGTCTCTATCTCCCCCGTGTATCTGTCCCGTTCCTTACCCAGATAATCGTATTCTGCATTGATAACCTGCGCAGCGTAATCTGCCCTCTTCAACGCCATCTCTTCATCATCAGGAGCGATGACGAAGGGATCCTTGAGGCCCTTAGCCATAAAGTATTTGGCAAGTTCACCAGCTGCCGTTAAATTGTGAGCAGGGATTCTATATTTTTCCAACACCTTAGAATTGTGGATGTCAACCGTGTAGAGTCCATCAACGCCCAGGTTCTCGAACAACTTAGTTACCATCATCGAGCTGGTGCACTCCCCCTTGAGGTACATTTCGTCTTGACGGCTGTATGCGAGATAAGGAGTGAATAACTTGATTGATTCAGCTCCCATATCCTGAGCCGCATATATCATCATGTAGAGCTCCACAAGGTGGACGTCCTGGGGAGGATCCAGACTCTGCACGATTAAGAGGTTCTCACTCGAAATATCCTCATCAAATTTGAAATAGAACTCACCATCAGGAAACCGTTTACTCTTCGTCTTAACGATAGGAACACCCAATGAATTGCTGATACGTTCTCCCAACTCAGTAAAGCTTGGTCCGCTAACTATCTTCAACTTTCTTGCCCCTGTATAGGTTTCTTGTAGAAAGAAGGTAAAAATAAAGATTTCGAGAATTTACACCATCGAACTATCCCCTATCCACGCAATGAAAACTAGGATAGCAACAATGCTCTGCGAAAACATCATATCCCGACTTAGCATTACACGCACATACAAATACTAACATGCACCTTCAATATTCCCTTATAAAAACAAAAGATTCCAATTATAATCGAAATCTCCACACATTTTAGATATCTGTAACAATTCTAAAGAATGGAGAAGGGGGGGCTGTTTGATGGGTCAAGAATATTTTATCGGGGTTGACAGTGGAACCCAGAGTACGAAGACAGTGATAGTTGAAGGGGAGACTGGGAAAGTTGTTGGGAGAGCCTCAAAGAGTTACGGATTGATCGATGGGCTCCCGCAGGGTCATATGGAGCAGCTTCCATCGACCTGGGTTGAAGCCCTTATGGAAACCGTTTCAGCCTCCATCAAGGCTTCGGATATCAACCCAAGACGTGTCAGAGGTATAGGTGTATCCGGTCAGCAGCATGGTTTTGTCCCCCTGGATGGTGACAGTAATGTTATCAGACCTGCGAAGTTGTGGAATGATACGAGCACGGCTGAGGAATGCAGGGTCCTGATTGAATCACTCGGCGGAAGAGACTCGGTGATCAGGCTCATAGGGAACACTATACCCCCAGGGTTCACGGCCCCGAAGATCTTGTGGTTGAAAAGACGAGAGCCTTGGAATTATGACAGGCTTCGCACAGTTCTGCTTCCCCATGACTATCTGAACTACTATCTGACGGGTAGATTCTCCATGGAGTATGGCGACGCTTCTGGAACGGCCTTAATGGATGTGAGGCATAGGCGATGGTCCACTGATGTCGTCGAAGCGATCGACCCGGGTCTCATGGAGATGCTTCCGGACCTCCACTCCTCGGACGAGGCTTCAGGATACCTCAGGAGCGATGTAAGCCGTCAACTAGGGTTGAGCGAGGACGTCATAGTGAGCGCAGGAGGCGGAGATAACATGATGAGCGCCATTGGGACCGGGAACACTAAACCTGGAATTGTCACCGTGAGCCTCGGAACATCTGGTACGATATACGCCTACTCGAACAAGCCTGTGATAGACCCTGAGGGCGAGATAGCGGCCTTCTGCGACTCTACAAATGGCTGGCTCCCCCTCGTGTGCACCATGAACGTCACTGTAGCCACAGAACTCGTCAGGAAACTCCTCAATTACAGCCACGGAGAATTAGAGGAGGCTGTACAGAGGGCTCCCCCAGGCTCTAACGGTTTGATTCTGTTACCCTATCTCCAAGGTGAGAGAACCCCAAACATCCCCGACGGTACAGGAGTCCTCTATGGTCTGAATACGCGAACCTTCAATACAGAGAACATAGCCCGGTCCGCCATGGAAGGCGTCACTATGGGATTGAACTACGGGTTCAACAGGTTGAAGACCCTAGAGATAGAACCCCTTGAGGTCAGGCTCACAGGTGGAGGAGCTAGAAACAAGGCTTGGAGGAGAATCGCCGCTGACATCTTTAACGTGGAGGTCGTCACACTCAAAGTTGAGGAGGGCGCTGCATACGGAGCAGCCCTCCAGGCTAACTGGACCTATTATAGAAGCGTAGGGGAGGCCACCAGCATCTCTGAGCTTACCGACCGGTATGTTGAGGTGGACGAATCCAGCCGGGTAAAGCCTAACCCCGATAACGTCGAGGTATATACACGGCTTCAAAGACTTCAGGATAAGCTGAGCACAGACCTCAGAACGGGGTTCAAAGATCATAAAGACCTGTGAATGGTTAACGCTTTAACCTAAGACGAGATAACCCAAGTGGTGTTCAAGTTGTTGGATCTACGTTCTCAGAAGATAGAACGAGACGCTGATGACATGTTGAAGCATCTGCAGAGCAGCAAGCTCATACCCCGATTCTCAGCAGGTGTCTGGTACTTTTACCCAGCGGGCGGGCGATTCCACGAGGCCTACACGGAGAAAGGGTCCATTGAGGATATCCTGTCTAAAGTTACGTGGCTACACGATGAAGGCTTCATCGATTCAACCTTCGGGATCGAGGCACACTACCCAAACGAGGTGAACCGTGAAAACGTTGATAGCTACAGGGCTCTGGAGAAGGAGACAGGTATCAGGCTGATCACGGTCATACCAAACCTGTTCTATGATAAGGTATTCGAGTTCGGGTCCCTATCAAACCCTGATCATGATGTCAGAAGGTTCGCGATTGACAGGCTAACAGAATCACTCAGACTCAACAAGGAGCTTGAGACAGACTTCGCAGTGGTCTGGCCTGGGATAGATGGGTATGAGAACCCCTTTGGATTTGACTTCTACGGGATGTGGAGGCGGTTTGAGGAGGGGCTAGCAGAGGCGATGGACGCTGTCCCGGGTGTTAGAGTCGCCTTGGAGCCTAAGCCCTATGAACCCAGGGGGAACAACATCTACAGAAACACCGCCAACGGCCTCATAATGGCTAGGAATGTTGAGTCACTCCTCAAAACCAACGAAAACAGGGATCACCTGAAGGAGGGTAAAGTCCTTGTAGGCTTGAATCCTGAGGTAGGCCATGTCCTTATGGGACATGAGGAACTCGCCTACGCTTTCGCGTCAACACTTAGGGAGGGACGTCTCATCCACAGTCACTGGAATAGTCAGCCCCTCGGCAACTATGACCAGGATCTCAATGTAGGCGTTCTGGGGATAGACCAAATGTACGCAGCGCTTCTCGTGTTTAAGATGTATGGATACCTCGGCTTCTACGGGCTTGACATCAACCCAGAGAGGATACCCGTTGAGAAAGCTCTGGTCCTAAGCATGAACTCGTTAAACGCTGCCTGTGCACGCGTGAATGAGCTTGACTACGTAAAACTAGTTGAAGCCCTCTTCAACCCTTCTGAGAATCGGGGCGTCACTGAAGATATTCTGACTAGGAGTTTAGCCCCTTCATCCGCCAAACTGAAACCGCTGCCAATCTTCAAAGAGAAATGATGAAACTTACAAACAATTATCCTAACCTCCTCTTACGAAATATGCTTCTCCGAGAGCTTTGATGTTGTTTTTCCTTTTTCGTTGTAAATCGAAGAAGCTGTAATTTATTTTCTTGTGAAAACTGACTTCTTTATATCTGAAAGTACAAAACTATCCTAAATATCACCATAAAAATAAAGCTTGCTTCATCAACCAAATGTACTTCTGATTCTAGTTTAGGATGATATTAATTTTCATCCAAGCCTTCGAGATACAAGTATTTTTTCACTGTCCGTAGGGCTTGAAGGAACTCACCGCCCCGGGCTGTGATCCTGTATCCTCTCGTTCCACCGTACTCCTCTTCCTTCACGAGGCCTCGCTCAGCCAGGAAGCTAACCACGTTCTTCGCCCGGTCCACGGGAAGGTTGGCTCCGTAGGAGATACGTGTAATGGCACTGACCCCTTTTCGGCGGATAGTCTCTAGGGTGTCCATGTAGATATCGTATCTAGTCCGCCGCTTCATAGCGAAACACCGCTTTCTACTATACCTCGCCTTACATGTTCTTCTAATGCTTTTGGGATAAAAAGTATTCTTGGTTTCAGATGATGAAAAAACTTGTAATCTTCTTCCTTAATGTGCCCGCGTCTTATACCAAAACCTTCCACATTCATCAACGAATACATCTCTCATATAATCGAAATATATTCCATTATTATCGAATTGTATTCGTTGAATATGAAATATAAATATTTTAGTCGTACATCCGGCTATATACAGCTTTAGTAACTCAACGACGTTAAACATGGTCTTTTAGCACTTTGCCTGTATAGTGACTAGATGGGCGGTTTCGGGATATCTTCTGTCTTTTCAGGTTCGTAGGCGAATCGCACATCCCGCTCAGCGTTCAGGGAGGCTGTGTACATTACCCTTCCGCTGATCCTGCAGCCTGACTCCAGTGTAATCCTGTCCGCATAGATGTTACGTGCATGACAGCCTCTCCTCAAAGTCACTGTCTCAGCGTAGATGTCCTCAGCCCGCGTCCTCTCCCTAAGGAGGATGGATTTAGCTATGAGGGGCCCCTCGGCTTCACCTCTCCTCCCCAGTTCTATACTCCGTGCTTTTGCACCGGACCGCGTTATCAAGGTGTTTGTCCGTATCTCCTCATTTGCCTCAACCCTTTCAGCCTCAACCTTACCTCCAACTCGAACCGCCCTCGCCTTCAGACATCCTCCGATATCAGCCTTCCCACCCACTTTCAGGATATCCGACAGATCAAGGTCATCGCTCACCCTGACCGTCCCGCCGACATCGATACTCCGCCCCGCGGCGCTTCCCTCAATCTTGACTGTGCCCCCGACATCGATGTC
>DAOVCM010000203.1 GCA_030670015.1 Candidatus Bathyarchaeota archaeon | reverse complement strand
GTTATCTAGGAGAACAGCCAAGCCAGCCTGTAACGTTAATCATGGCTGGCTGACTGGTCAATTACTCTACAAGCTGGCGCGCACCGGTCAATGTGCACAGTCTCTTCGACGTGTACAGATGGGAGATAATAGCGAAACCGAACACAGCGTGAGAAGTAGAAACCAAAATCTCCAATTTTCTTTAGATTTTGGGAAATTATTGACCTATAAACTCTCTGCGATCTAGAAATTATTGAAAAAATTAAAGTTCGGTTGTTAACGATTCGATGACGACCTTTAATGCCTTGGCGATGAGTTCTACAGTCATAGAAGGCATATTTTTATCGATGACCTGCTCGGGAAGGGACGGGACGTGGATGAAGCCTGCCGGGATATCGATGCCCTCCCTTGCTAGGTAGTCCATTAGGTGATAGAAGATCTGGTTGCAGCCATAGGCCCCAGCCGAGTTAGACAGTATAGCCGGTATCTTCGATTCCTTTAATGCCTCGAGCAGCTTCCTGAAGGGGAGCCTCGTGAAATAAGCCGCCGGTCCATTCTCGTTCAGCTTCTCATCTACAGGCTGGTATCCACAATTATAGGGGCGCCGGGCGTCAGCAACGTTTACTGCGACGCGCTCTACGGCTATCGAGGGCCCTTTAGATTGACCCGTGCATACCACGGCAGCAGGCCTATGCTCCTCTATAAAACTTTCAAGGATGTCCCTTATCTCGTGGAACCTCAGGGGTATCTCCTCTACAACCACCTTGAATCCGTTGAACTCCCTTCCGTCGAGCCGCCTGCAAGCTAGGATGGAAGGGTTGACATCGCTCTCACCGAAAGGCTCAAAACCCGTTAAAAGTATGGTCTTCCCTTGAACCATGATCTAAACCGTCTGACCCCTTATTACCTCGCTAAAAGTAATAAATCGTTCGCGCCCTAGATTGTAACGCGCGTGCCAGCTTGTAACGTTAATTGTTTTTCTCAGAAAATCTTTCAACACTCTTGTATAGACCTCCATCCTCAAACCCGTCGTTTGAATAAAAGATTGAACTGTGATTGACTCTTCAGAAATTACGTTACAAACTGGCGAGCGCTCAAGTATCAGTAACCAAGGAGAGACCTGTCCTCAAGGGCGAAGTTATACCATATATGTAGAGATGGAGAGGTTCGTGCGCGCGATAGTTTTTATGTGCATATGTGGAATCTTGAGTAACCTATGGAAAGCCTCTTCACAAGACAGAATGAACCGTCGCTTGCCCTAGGTGGGCAAGCCCTAATAGAAGGCGTGATGATGCGCTCCAGCACACACATGGTGTTGTGCGTTAGGCAGCCAGACAATGAGATTGCGACACATGTTGAGGAGATAAAGTCTCTTGTTAAGAAAAATAAAATTCTTGGACTGCCTTTTCTGAGAGGTATCCTTCTGCTGTTTGAAACTATGTACTACGGTATGAAAGGCATCTTTTTCTCGGCAAATATAGCTCTAGAAGAAGAGGAAGAACAAATCACTTGGAAGGAGATTCTGCTCGTATTCGCATCGGTCTTGGTGATAAGTAGTTTCTTCATCATAGTACCTTTTCTGTTAACCACTTATCTCAATCTGACAGGGTTGCTGTTCAACATCGTTGAGTCAGCTACACGCCTCACCCTCTTTATCCTTTATTTATTTCTAATATCTAGATGGGGCGAGTTCCGAAGAATACTGCAGTACCATGGGGCAGAGCACAAAGCGATCAACGCCCATGAGGCTAAATCCCCAATGGATGTAGAGAGTGTGGCGAAGTTCTCAAGGCTGAACCCTCGGTGCGGAACATCTTTCCTCTTCATCGTCGTGATCATTAGCATCATACTGTTCTCGATGATTCCAAAAACAGGGTTTTTCATGAGGCTCGCATACAGGATGCTCCTTATTCCGGTGATAGGAGCCATATCCTACGAGCTTCTAAGGCTCACCGACAAACACAGGAACTCCAGCCTCATGAAGATCATTACAGTGCCAGGATTAGCCTTTCAACGCTTGACCACAAAAGAGCCTGACAATGACATGATAGAGATCGCGGTGAAAGCACTGGAAGAACTAAAGCGGCTAAGTAGTGTCTAATACGCACGTGCGTTGTTCGGTGTAGGTGGTGCTGTAGGATGGGGAGGAGAGGGTGGCCTTCAGGCAGTAGGTTACTTTTGATGGGGAGTTCCGCCTTCAAGGTTGAGGAGCTGCCGGCTGTGGTGAGGGAGAGGCTGGATGAGGCCATGTCCCTGAATATGACGATAATCGTGGGCGAGGCTCGCGGGGCGTGCAGGCGGTTTCAGGACTACCTGAAGTCGAGGAGCTATGAGGACGTGATCGTGGGGCACGCAAAGAGCATCCGGTATAACGCAGGAGACTGGAGAACAGTTCAATACGGGGAGGATCTAAAAGAGAGGGAGAGGAGGATGATCGAGGACTGCGACTCCGCGATCATCATATGGGTGAACAACAGCGGTGTGATAGCCAAGAATCTCGAGCTGCTGAAGAGGCTGAACAAGCCTACTTACGTGTATGAGTGCTCGACCATGGACGATAAGGAGAGTTTCGGTGAGCTCAATCACACACGAGTTTATAGTCCCTATCGCCGTGTTCGTGCTAGCGCGATTGTTGATACGAGTGTGTTGAGTGGGATCATTGATGATTTTTTAGCGTTGAAAGACGAAGAGCTATTGGTTGAGTGTGAGAATCCTAGTCTAACTGGGTATTATCTGAATAAATCGATTTTAGATAGGAATTTAGAGGATGTGTTGATGGTTGTTGTTGAATCGGGATTGTGCTACTTGAAACGTATAGCTCGATAATTGACTCTCTTTTCGCTTGCAGATTACTAGCTAATAAGTCAGGGGAGATTCGGACTCACGTCGAAGGGTCCAAAACCCTCCCTCCTTGTCCGCTTGTCAACTGTGTCACTATTGTGCAAGGCTCTACTTTGTATGTCTGATTGGATTTTTTCTTCGGTTACCAGGAGCCCTTATATGTTTCGACGGTAGACCTTACATAAGGTGAACCGTATGACAACAGTTAAGACGACCATTAATATCGACG
>DAOVCM010000143.1 GCA_030670015.1 Candidatus Bathyarchaeota archaeon | reverse complement strand
GTTGACCATCGTATCGAAGAGTTTCTCGAAATAAATGAAAAAGATACATACGTTTGGTTTGAAGAGCTTGTTTACTGTCTCCTCACAGCTTATTCGAGTGCGGAGAGGGGACAACTCTGTGTTGACGCTCTTCGCGACGTTGGCATCCTCATCGATGGTTCCTTGGAGGAGGTTGCGGGAACCCTCAGACTTCAGGGACACCGGTTCGCTGACATTAGAGCTAAATATATTGTGGAGGCGAGAAAGCTGGCTCCAGAGCTGAAAGAAATTATCCGGGGGTTCAAGAGTACGAGGGGGGCAAGGAAGTGGTTGGTGGAGAACGTGAAGGGTCTGGGATGGAAGGAGGCTAGCCATCTATTGAGGAACTTGGGCTACCTCGATCTCGCGATCATCGACCGACACATCCTCTCCAATATGAGAGAGCACGGCCTTATTCCGAACGATGGTAGGAAGGGGCTAACTAGGAGACGCTACCTCGAATACGAGCGTTTGCTGGAGCATGTTGCCGAGAGGGTTGGTATGCACCTTGGCGAGATGGATCTCTATCTATGGTACAGAAAGACAGGGAAGGTTCTCAAATAGAAGCTCAAGACACTCTGACCTAGAACAATTATATCACTTGAAAAGGTTGATGGATATTGGAATTTAGAGGTAAGATTCAATGAAAGTCAAGATCGACGGTGAAACAAGGGAGGTACGGACTTTGTGGATGGAGGGGCAAAAGATCCGGTTAATAGACCAGAGAAGACTCCCCCACAGGTTCGAGATCACAACGCTGGAGAACCATAAGGAGACCGCTAAGGCTATTAAGAACATGGTGATGAGGGGGGCAGGCGCAATCGGTGTCGCCGGCGGATATGGCATAGCCCAAGCGGCGCTGGAGGCCCAGCATATGTCCGTTAAAGGGTTCGAGACTTACCTGTTTGAGGCTGCAGAACGACTGAGAAAAACACGACCCACAGCAGCAAACCTTTTCCATGCAATCGACAGGTGCATGGAGGCGTCGATATCAGGTTCTGTTCATGAACGCGTCCGAGCCATTATCTCCGAAGCTGATTCCGTCGCTGAGGACGATCTCTCTGCATCGAGGCGTATCGGTGAATATGGGTGCGACCTCATAGACGATGGCTTCCGTATCTTGACACATTGCAACGCGGGTGCCCTCGCGTTCATAGATTATGGGACAGCCCTCAGCCCTATCAGATTTGCTCACATGCGAGGGAAGCAGGTTTTCGTTTTCGTCGACGAGACACGGCCCCGGTGTCAGGGGGCGAGGCTTACCGCCTGGGAGCTTGAGCAGGAGGGGATACCCTATGCTGTGATCGTTGACAACGCCGCCGGTTACTACATGAGGCAGGGTGAGATCGACATGGTCATCGTGGGTGCGGACAGGGTGGCAGCGAACGGGGATGTCGCCAACAAGATCGGCACCTACGAGAAGGCTGTTGTCGCAAAGGAGAACCGCATCCCCTTCTATGTCGCGGCTCCGAGGATGACCTTCGACCTTAGCTGCAGAAACGGAGACTTTATCGAGATTGAGGAACGCGACCCTGAGGAAGTTAGGAGCATGTGGGGTTTAAATGAGGAGGGTAAGCCGAGTAAAGTTCTCATATCTGAGGAGAAGACGAATATTAGGAACCCAGCTTTCGACGTGACGCCTGCTGAGTTCATCTCAGGCTTTATCACCGAGGTAGGGATTCTAAGGCCTCCGTATTCTGATAGCATTTACGAGGCCTTCGGCTCAAAAGAAGGGTGATTCACCCAGTGCTCTGGTACATTATCCGGAGATTGAACTTGTTATCAACTAATACTAATGTGAATATTGAAGCTTAAACACGCGGGAAGAGAGGCTTGTACGCTGATGCCTCTGCAAGTAACTCTCGTTGAACTTCTTCTTCCATTGGAGTGAAGCGTTCGGCTGCATTTATCATCATTCTGGCAACTTGGATGTCAGAGGAGCTGGCCGCTGTGGTAACATCTTGTGACAAGGTGAACCAGAGGGCTTTATCGATCTCTTCCTGTGTGTTAAATGGTTGATACCATGTATTGTTGGTTCTGTCTTTAGTGGGCCACGGACCCTTCGCGATCGACTTCATGGCAATGACTCCGATTTTTTTCTTTCTGGCTAGGGTGAGAACGGGCACATAGTCGTTTTTTGGCTCGGGATGGGCGTGTAAGACGTAATTAACGGGAAGGAGAACTGTGTCGAAATCGAACACTTCGAGGGCTCTCAGGATATTCTCAGGGTTGTGGCTTGTAATACCGATGTGCTTTATCAAGTCCTGTTCTTTAGCCTCCAACATCGCGTTCATTACGCCATTCTCACCTAATGCGATTTCTAGCTCTTCACGGTCATCCAGTCCATGCAGTTGATAGAGGTCGAGATAGTCGGTTTGAAGACGTTCTAAACTCTTCCTGAGCTCGTTAGCAGCTTCTTTTCTCGTCCTTTTTCCAGTCTTACATGCGAGAAAAAGGTTTCCACGATATTCCTTGATCCATTTACCAAGTCTGTGTTCTGCATCGCCGTATGTGGGTGCCACATCGACATGGTTTACTCCCTGGTCCAGAGCGAATTTTATGAAGTCATCCCCTTCTTTTTGGCTAAGAGGGTAAATGAAGACAGCTCCGCCCAAGGTTATCAAACTGCTATTGTGCCCAGTCTTTCCAAGGAGTCGTCTCTCCATTGCAGCTCGATTGAGCATTCCATGGCATTTTATTAAACCTGTTGGGTGTCCGCTGTGGGAAAGAGTATATTTAAATCCTTGTTGATTGATCCTCTCTTGGTCTGAGGAGGGTTAGGTCATACCCGCCCTAGCTCAATGGCAGAGCATCCGGCTGTAGCTTTCGCCCCTCTGGGCGATGGCGTTCAGGCCATGAGCAGACACCGGAGGGTTCCCGGTTCAACTCCGGGGGGCGGGACCATCTAAAGAAAATATTCGTCATTGTCTCAATAGGTCTTGTTAGATATTGTTTTTATTGCAGAGGCTCTTGTTACTTCAAGCTGGGTTGAGTTGACCGAGGACGACGCGTTCTCCATGTTATGTCGCCCTGTCCGTAAGTTGCTTGAGGACAGAGGATTCGTAAAGCCGACAGAACCTCAGAAACAGCTAATACCCCACATCCTGGAGGGAAAGAATGTCCTCCTCATCTCACCGACGGCAACAGGGAAGACGGAAGCTGCGATGCTCCCCATCTTCCACAAATTCCTGATGAGCGAACGTCTTCCGGGGATAAGCATCATCTATATTACTCCCTTGAGAGCGCTAAATAGGGACATCCTTGACAGGATGACTTATTGGTGCTCCAGCCTCGACATCGGACTTGCAGTCAGGCATGGGGACACGTCTACCCGAGAGAGGAACCGGCAGAGACGCAGCCCGCCCGATATGATAATCACGACGCCTGAGACTCTTCAAGCTATTTTATCAGGGCGAACCCTAAGGCGCTATCTCAGGGCTGTAAGGTGGGTTGTCATCGATGAGATTCACGAACTAGCTGACAATAAGCGTGGCAGTCAGCTCAGCATCGCCCTTGAGAGGGTACGGGAGCTCGCCACAGAGGAGTTCCAGCTTATTGGCCTAAGCGCCACAATAGGTAGCCCTGAAAAGGTGGGCCAGTTCCTCGTGGGCAGCGGGCGGGACGTGGATATCATCCAAGTCTCCATGACAAGGGACACAACACTGGACATAGTCTATCCTGAGCCGGGGCCTAACGATTATGAGCTAGCCTCGAAGCTATTCACACGCCCTGAGGTTGCGGCTAGACTCAAAGTTATGAGAGAGCTCATCGAGGACCACGAGACCACCCTCCTCTTCTCCAACACACGCTCCACCTCAGAGATGCTTGCCAGCCGCTTCAAAATCT
>DAOVCM010000015.1 GCA_030670015.1 Candidatus Bathyarchaeota archaeon | reverse complement strand
ACACCTGGCTCCACTTTCTCCACTCATGACCAGCCTAAGCAGGGATCACCAACCTTGACATTGTAGACGGTGCCACTCCTACCCAGACCTACGGAGAGCTTTCCATGCCAACCGGTCATGTACGAGCCCCCCACGACAAGGTGGGCGATCTTCCCTACCAAAGCGACCTCTAGAAGGCTATAGACATTCATCTGAACCAATCAGAACACTTCTCCAAAAGTCTCCACATTTCTAATTTACTCTTCCCCCTCGGGAGGTTCGAAGACGTTTATATAGACCAGTTCCTTCCAATAACGAAACGCATCTCCAAGGACGCTGAGAAATATGATGAGGTCAAACCGGTACGATGCTGCTATCACTATTTTCTCTCCAGAGGGACGCTTGTACCAAGTCGAATACGCGCTCGAACTTGTCAAACGAGGCGCACCGATAGTTGGCATCTTGTCCCCCGAAGGGTTAGTCCTAGCGGCGAACGAGACTCCCGGGAGCAGCCTGGAGAATTTAAGCTACCCTATGAAAATTTTTCAGGTAGATGACCATATAGGTGCCGCTATAGCTGGCCTAAGCTCGGACGCCCGCGTCCTCATCAGCCAGGCAAGAGTATTCTGCCAGAGTAATAGGCTTCTATATGATGAGCCTGCCGATGTGGAATCCTTGGTCGGAGCCCTCAGCGATCGAATGCAGAGATACACGCAGCATGGAGGGATCCGCCCCTTCGGCGTTAGTATGATAGTCGCTGGAATCGATACAACAGGTGGGAAGTTACTTACAACCGATCCGAGTGGCTCGTATAGAGGCTACAAGGCGAAGGCGCTCGGGAGGAAGGCTGATGAGGCAAACAAGCTGCTAGATGAAAAGTATAGGGAAGACCTTACACTCGACGAAGTGATTACATTGGCTATAGAGGCCGTGAAGACAGCCTCCGGAAGCGAAGTCACTCCAGCCATCATCAAAGTAGCCATCATCCCCAATGAGACGAGGATATTAAGGAGATTAACCGAAGAAGAAGTAGCCAAATATTTTGAGTAGACCTCGTCGAATAATCGTTTAAAAAATAGACCACTTCTTCTACAACATCCGGTGAAAATCTAGAGGGCGATTGAGCCCTATGTATTTACTTTTCCCAGTGAAGATCCTGTGGAGATCCATAGAGCAGACAATACCACGTAATCAATGAAAAGATATTCTCCCAGGTAGTACTACTCCTCCACATCCTCAATACCGGCTGCGGTGATGGCGAACCTGATTCTCTCCTCAGGTAGGGATGGGGAGTCTATGACCCGGGCTAACCGTGTGTTCTGTCTTCCCTTCCTCAGGAAGACCCTGTGAGTGCAAGCGTGGGCCATCACGTGGCCGCCCGTCGGCTTATTCGGGTCCCCGTAGACGGTGTCCGGCGTCGCCAGCACCTGGTTGGTCAGGACGACCGCCAGGTTGAACGCCTCAGCCACCCGCAGCAGTTTGCTCAGGCATCTACCAAGCTTCTGCTGCCTCTCGGCGAGGTTTCCCCTACCGATGTACTCGCCCCGGAAGTGGCCGATCATGCTGTCGACGATGACCAGTTTAATACCGTTCTTGTTGCAGATCTCGGGGAGGCTGCTGATAAGGATGTACTGGTGCTCACTGTTGTAAGCCCGGGCGACGAGGATACGCTCCAGAACCTTGTCAGGATCCATACCTTTTTGCTCGGCGATTTGCTTGATCCTCTCAGGCATGAAAGTCCCCTCTGTGTCGATGGCGCAGACATTGCCTCCTAGGCCGCCCTCTTCGATTGGGAGCTGGGCGGTTGCACTCAGGGTGAAGCATATCTGGGTCTTCCCGGAGCCGAATTCACCGATGAGCTCAGTGATGGCCCCTGTTTCGACACCGCCGCCGAGGATACGGTCGAGCTCATTGGATCCCGTAGTACACTTGATCATGTTCATCCTCATCGCCAACACCTCTAGGGCTGGGATGAACCCAGGGTCGACGTGCATCCTGGCCAGGCGGCACACCTTTAGAGCCGTATCTTTACCCATCACCGCAACTTCGGCGATCTCCCTAGCCGGGGTGACGGCAACGGCCTCTATGGTTGTGAAACCAGCTCGAACGAGCTTATTAATTGTGCTGCTTGCGACCCCTTTCAGAATCCCTGGTTCCAGTATCTCCGCCATTTCACCTATCATCAAGGCCGAACTTCGTGTTTCAACATATAAACGGAACGTATATTTATGGAGAGGAGAGGACAGTGAAAGTGGTGAACCCAGAGATTCAGAATTAATCGCGAGCTATTTGATCTACTATTTTTTGAGATCTCTTGTTGATCTCAACCAGAGGGCTTTAGGCTTTAATCCTTAGAGCCTTGAAAAGAAGGTTACGAACCAATTAGTTCTAGATGTATTGAGGAATTTTTTCCTCATGAGATCAATCGCTTATATACAATAGTATGCGATTTTGATATTCATATATTGGGAATACGTTTAGATATTCTCTAGCGACTAGGGTTGGAGACTATACATGCGCTCAGCCATCATACTAGCCGGCGGTGAGTCCACCAGGATGGACGGTGACAAAGGGCTTAGAATACTGAGCGGAGAACCTTTGGTGACGCATGTTGTCCGGCAGGTCTCAGTTGTGGTGGACGAGGTATTTCTCGTGGTGAGTTCGGAGGAGCAACGGAGATCCTACTCTAATATTGTCGGTGAGGACGTGAAGTTGCTCGTGGACATCTATGAAGACGGTTCCCCTCTCGTCGGCGCCATCACCGGGTTCAAGAATGTTAAGAGTATGTATGCCTTGATCGTAGGCTGTGACATGCCCTTCATTATCCCAGATGCCATCCAACTGCTCTTCAGAGAGAGTGAGGAATTCAACGGGGCAGTCTTTGAATGGCCAAACGGTTGGATCGAGCCGTTGATCGCAGTATACCCTGTAGAGCCTTCGTTGAAGATTGCCCTCGACCTCTACAGGGCTGGGAACCTCCGGATAAGAATGATCTTAAACAAGCTACCAAATGTGAGGATGATCCCTGTCAAGGTTTTAAGAGAGATTGACCCGGAGCTTCTGACTTTTTATGATGCTGACACCGATGAGGCATTGCATAAGGCTGAAAAGATGATGGAGAAAATAAAAACAGAAAAAAAGGGTATTTTATTGGGTAGGATTAGCCCTAGTTAGTTATTTGTCATGTTTTTTCTTGGGGACGACTATTTTGAGCACTCCGTTCCTGTATTCAGTGTCCATACCCGCTGTATCGATCATCCAACTGGATAAATTTATTTCAGTCTGGAAGTCTTTTGCCTTAACCTTGAGTCTCTCAGGCTCAGTGTCAAGCTGTATCTCATCTTCCTCGACTCCGGGCAGCTCAATGAAGATCACAAGTTGGTCCTTTTCCACGGATATATCGTAGAGGGGCTCCCTGAGTGTTCTTGGCATGGGCTTTAACGGTGGGAGTATTTCAGTTGGCTTTTCAAGTGGATGCAGGTTCGTGAAGAACCCTCGTGCGACAAATCCCTTTACACCTGGCTTGTCGATTGGATATACCTGCCAGTTGCCCTTGACTTCGCCGCTTATGATCTTCTCTTCCATGGATCCGAAGTCTCTGAACATGGCCTCGGTCATCCTATCCTGTAGTGCTTCCATTTCCCTGATTATCTTGTCAAAGTTCATTCTTTTTCCTCCTATATTTCGTCAAGGATCTCCAGCATACGCCTCATGGCGACGCTCATCATGAGGAACTGTGCCTCCCCTCTTCTTGTAGGTCTATATTTTCCATCGTTGTCTTTCTCAATTAGTCCTATTCTTCTCAGCCGCTTCGTGGACTCCGAGACGATCTTAGGATTCATCTCCAGCTCGTTCATCAGCTCTGTGAAAGCCATGGATCTATCGAAATGTTTGAAGAAGGTCTGCATCATACGCATCCTACCTTTATTGGCTAATGCGTTGAACAGGCCCTCGAATCGCTTCATCTCATTTTCTATCTCGTTGAACTCATGCCGTAGGGAAGTCATATTCCAGTGTCGAACTTGTAGGGGGATTTCCCACAGTGTTTTTCCGTCCTCGACAAGCATCAACTTCAGCATTGCTCAGATCCTCCTTACCATATGGTAAGTTACTGGATGGTAATTACCAAACGGTAACTTATAAACTCTTTTTTTGTTCCCCACCTCTGCGTGTGAACTAGAGGAATACGGGATATCATTCACACCGTAAATAATCTAATGCTTTACCTTTCTTTATCCAAACTCTTTTACTTAGAACGTGCTAATCCATGTCAGTGATTGAATAAGGGACACACAAACATCGTCTAGTTATCTAACCCCGATCAACCTAACGTTAAGCACACACAATGGGCCTCCCATGTGCAGAAATGAAATACAATCTGATTGAGATGAATAATAAAAAATACAGAGGCACCTTAACCAAACAGGTCATCCTATCCTCACTAATGCTCCTTATACAAATGATAGTCGTCTTCATTGCAGCAGGACATCTATACATCCCTAGAAGATGGATATACTTAGGAGCTACCTACATTTACTTGACAGCAAGTGTTTATACTCTTTACCGGTACAATCCAGAACTTCTTCAGCAAAGCGCGCGCTGGATAGAGGAATAAGTATTAAGGGTGCTGAGTTCAGGGGCATATACTTAAGGCTACCCGGATATGGCGAGTGAGGTCCTACCTTAGAGATATTCCAGTACAACCCAGAGGCCGAGCATCTTGTACCGTTGCCAAATAGGCCGGGTTTCGCCCATATCGCCTTCGCGGTGGATAACGTTGAAGAGGAGAAGGATGACATGCTCGAGGCAGGCGCGCACGGGCGAGTTCATTAATTGTGTGTAAAATGGTTTTAAATCTCATTTTATGATTTATGGGCAATCCTAGTGCGCGAGTGGATCCTTAAAGTAGTGACAGCACGCTCTTCTTAAACAAACCAGCAGGAAACTGCTATTACTTTTTCTTTAATATAAGCTTTAAGCAGTGATACGCGCGTCCCATGATTGCCCTCATATCATAAAATAAGATTTAAAACCATTTAACATGACTCGGGAGCATGTTTTAATGAATTATAACTCGCCTAGATGGTCTGCAGTTTTTGGCATCAATCATTCACCAGACTAGAACTAGCACAATCTGAGGATAAAATTTAACCCAACACATACCACCTGCAACGAGCCGTTCTGGTCGCGCGCGTGCGCCTTTGATATTATTACTCCCTTTTTTTGGAGAGTTTCTTGAAGAAAGCATATAAATTCTCTATATCCTCTCTGCTGACTTTGAACTCATGGCCGTATGGACATAAGTCATGAATAACGACTTTCCCCTTATTTTCATTATATACCAGTGGATAAAGCTGGCATCCTTCGGGTCTGAAAGAGTATATTGTACAACCATTATCTCCGAGAAAAACGCATCTACCATTACTGTTTTTCAAATGACGCTCTTTTCTTCGTTTCACGACAAAATCTTTGAACCTGTATCCCTGTCTGGAGATTCTCTCTATATCAAAACGCGAGAGAGGCATACGGGTCTCTATACAACATTTGACACAGTTGTGAATCGTGCATGGAATGCCACTGCTCAAGAGATGTTTCTTAGTTTCATTATTTTTTTTAGAATCGAATTCTTTGCATTCCAAGAGAAATGTCTCCTAAGTGTCTATCCTTTTTGTTCTTTAATAGGGCATCTAGGACCCTTGGTTCGCTCACGCGAGTGATAAAGCATCTTTGACTCAGTATATCATCTCTTTTAGATGAGCGTTTATTCTCGCGCGAGGTTTCCATTTTTTTTAGAAAGGATGTCAAGTGCTTGTTTAGAGACCATCCACTGGACATGGAGTCCCCGCCCTTTTCGGATAAGTACACCATAGCGTAATAACGTCCCTCTTTCTGACTTACTGAGAATTTTGGATACAGATACACCCCGAAGAATACGTCTTAACTCCTTTTCGTAATAATTGACAAGATTATCAAAATTTCGTTCATTGTAACTATCGCGATTTTCTGACTTCAAACTCTGAACCCCTGACCTAATTATGAGATCTCTAATTAAGCGCACTCGCATGCACATTATATATGTAATCACTCATTTATCAGTGTTAATGGCTGAATATCTGAAAAGGATTCATGGGGAACAATCTGATCTAGATGAATACTATCACTGGCACAAAGAGTGTCCTGACTATCCCCGAAGAGGAAAAGAGACTATATTGATATTCAAAAACAAGCCTTCCCATATTCCACCTTGTCCAAAATGTACTCAGCTAAATAGCGAAGAAGGGCGCCAGTCACCTTAAAACCATTTTACACACAATTATTGAACTCGTCCGCGCGCGAGGCTAAAGACATGTCGATGAACGCTCCGTTCTCTCCCAATATCTACAACACCTTACATCCCCCCAGGAAGGAGATAGCTAAACGGAACGGGGTGAGCGTCTACCTCAAGAAGACCTGCTTAACACTAATTAGCCGACATCGACATGATTGACAGGTGGGTCTTCACCATCTACAAGAAACCTCAGGTCTTCGAGGACTACTTGGTTTATAGGCAGAGAAGCAATACCTCGAAAAGACGGAAGAATACTTCGGCAAGGCTAATTAGGGATCACGAAAATGATGAGTAGGCTCCTATGCTACTGCGATAATTACACCGAGGAATGGATAGAGAAAGTCGCAAGGTTATAGACTAGAGGTGACGGGGGTGGATAGCCTCTTCGATGACTCATGGTTTATCAATACGTTGAATCTTCCGGCGTCAGATTTATCAGTCACCCGTTAAACGTATTTGTGAGTATAGGATGCCTCAGAAGAAGAGTCTTAGACAAATTGAGAAACAACAGCAGCGGAGGGACAGAGAGGAGAAGAAGGAGAAGGGACGGGTCGAGAAGACAATAGGTTCCCTAGATATCCCCGACCTCAACAATGATGAGCTGATGGAGCATTTCAAGAAGATGAAGGCCATCACCCCGACTGGAGTTGCCGTCCAGCTTAACATCAAGGTAAGCGTAGCGAAAAGGCTGCTTGAGGGACTCAGAAGGGACAAGCTTATTAACTTAGTCTCGAGAAGCCACAACCTTAAGGTATATCAACTTCTAACAGATAGCAATTGATCTTCACGTGAAACCTAATTGTATAGGCTTCATTTTTTAATCACATTCTAAAAGTTCTAGAATATATTCAATTTCCTATTCGTGGTATGCATTTTTTCATGTTCGTTTGCTTAACGAGCGCTCCCCATATTAACAGGCATGATTGTACATCTCTTTCAGTAGGTTTGTTTTATTTAAGTTGCCTATGTAAGTTATTAATTGAGGGTAGTTTTGGGGTCTCATTTATTTATTATCTGTTTGATTACTGATGGTAGTTTTTTATACGAGTCCAATGATTTAACGATGTAGTCTGCAGCACCAAGCTTCATGGCTTCAACAGCGATTTTCCGGTCATCAGCCCCTGTAAGCATGATTATTGGTATGTGAATATTTCTCTTCTTGCTTTCTTCCATTATTTCTATACCATTCATGTCGGGTAATTTGTAGTCGAGCAATATCACGTCAAAATATTTATTCATAGCTTTTTCGAGACCTTCTTCTCCAGAACTGGCATGCTCAATTCTATATAGTTCTCTTGACTTTGTGAGGTATCTCGTTATTATCTTTGCATCGTCAGGATTGTCCTCGATTAGCAGAATAGTACATTCGCCCGGCGATCGCATGATTTTTATGACCTGTTCTGGGATCTCATAGTTGAATATCTTTTCATATCTTGCTATCTTGTAGTCGAAGATTGCTACACATTCTTTGCAGATGTGTAGAACGTTTGGTTTGTTGAATCTATTACCGCATTTTTCACATTCAAAGCTGGAACCTATGATCCTGTAGTCTTCCTTAGAACCGTTCCCGAGAGGTCTCTTGTCGAGTGATCCTAGATTAGTCTTACAGCTCGGGCAAATGAGGGATGACCCTAAAATGAAGTTCTTCTTAATTCCTGTATATCCGCAAAAGGGATGCTCGATGAGTTCTACTCGGATTACTTCGGTCGATTGGCAGTTCGGACAGGTATACTTTGAGAAAACATGTATGGCCCCACACTTTGGGCATAAAAGAGCTCTATCGGTCTCCTTGGCGACGAGAAATTCTTTATCCGAGAGAGAATTTAATAGTCGCCTGAGCTTACGCCAATCGTAATCTTCGGTGATGTCGGTGAGACCTTTGTATACAATACCCTCAGCACTTATGCTCGGTGTAATTTCTCTGATGTCTTTATCGACGATTCTGGTTAGAAGAGATTTCTCCTCGTCGGTTAGTGTCGATGTTTTAAGGCTTGCCTGACTCATCTCTGTGTCACCTATACACTAAACGAGTTGAAGAAGGTGATGGTTATTATAAGGAGTAACACGGAGTGTATCAGCCCGGCGCTAATTCGCCCTCCTCTGATCTTACCTGCGACGATTCCACCGAAGAGAGCCTCCATTACAGCTGCCCAGAACAGTATGGACTTGTAATAATGTATATCAAGAACATTTTTGAGGAGACCCGACTGAACCACGAGGGGGTCTGCCTGCGATTGTGATAGTGGTGCAAGGAATTGAATGAGGATCACCCAGGAGATGACGAGGAATACGAGTGAGCTGAGGTAGACGATGAGTATGTATGGCCTCATCTGGGTGTCCCTTTCCTCCCTGTATTCGTGCAGACTTGTGAACAGGTTTACGCTTGTGTTAAGGACGTCGATTATCCTGCCTCCAGTCTCGTAGGCTTCAAGGAGAATAATGCTCATCCGCTTCGCAACGGGTCTTATCAGTCTGTCACCTAGCCCCGTGAGGGCCCCCTCTAAGTTGGAGGTCAGGTTGAATTTGACCATTGCCGATTCCAGGGGTTTTGAGACCGGACCGTAGTCCCTGGAAGAGGCGTCCTCTAGCGCAGCTATGAGGGGGACTCCTGATCTGACAGACTCAGTAACGTCCCTGAGGAGCCTTGGAATGTTCTTATCAACCCCGTGCATCCACCGGCTGTTGTTGAACTCTAGGATAGCTGGCGGTGTGAGAGCGAGGATGAGCCCCAGCACTAAGGCGTTGTTTAATTTTTGGTCAATTGGTATGAAGTAAGGCTTTGAGGGCACATAGACACCTTGGAGGAGTATGAGTACGAAGAGGACGATGACCAAAGTTATTGAGATAGAGTAGACAGCTATCTTGTATCGACGGTTGAAGTACACTACTCTTCACCTCTGAGGACTGTGTCAAGGACGATCAAGAAGCCTGTAGCGATGAGGGGGATGCCGAAGAAAACGATGAGGTTGAGCTGTAGGATAGATGATGTACCGAAGGGACCGCTACCCATCACAGAGAGAATTGTGAGCATTAGGATGAAGAGAATGGGGGCTACGACCATCAGGGTGACGTACATTTCACCTATGTAGGTCAGTGTCCCCATCATCTTTTTTAACCCATCCCTCTTCCTCTGCAGCAGCCGCTCAACCTCGTAAGTTAAGAGACCCTTGAGGTCTCCGCTCGTCTGTATGGTGTTGTTCATGCTGTCCAGCAGCTTCTTCAGGATGTCAGATGGGCTTCTACTTGAGATGTCCCTTAAGGCGGAGGTCGCATCGAAGCCGAAGAGCTCAATGTTCATCATGAACTTCGTAGCCAGCTGCTTTAGAGATGGGTTCTCCTCCACCTCGGAGACCCTCTCCATGATACGCTCTATCGGGATCCCACTGGCAGAGAGGACAGTCATGTAGCTGAGGGAGTAGACAAGATCGTTCTCGAGCTTCCCTCGCCTCTGGTTTCTATGGTGTAACGGATAGTAGAGGAGAATGAACGCGATCAGGCCTGAAACAGCGAGAGATAGGGAGAAGACAGCAGGGATCAGTCTTGGCCCAGGCAGATGAAGGAAGAAGTGATGGGCCAACGTGAAAGATGTGGCCGTCAAGGTGAAAGCCATCGAGATGTAAAAAGCCATCCGCTTTACATAGTCTTGATAGAGTAGAGAGACACCGCTCTCTCCATATATTTCCCTGAACTCTGTAGAAGCAGGTAGCCTCATACCGTAGATCCCAGCCTCGCCGCGTTATAGACCTCATCGGGGTTGACGTAATAGCTCCTGACCATGTCGGCGACCTCCTCATAGGTTTTGATCTCCCTCTCCGCCATCCACCTCAGTATAGTCTCCCGTCGTGACTGCTCTTCTGTCAACTTGTCAACGGGAATCTGCTTGATCATAGAAATCAGTTTGAAGATTTCAGAGCCTCCACCAGATGTTGTATCACGGGTAAAACAATCGTCTTCTGAGTTGAATCCAAATATGTTTTGTAGTCTTACGCCTTCTTCGCTCGGGGTATCTCCTATGACCTCAGTGACGGTGACGACTCGTCGGGCTATCTGGTCCCTCAGTTTCACTCGCCTAATCTGCAGTAGAACGTTCATGAGGGGGAGCATCATCTTTGGGATGTTCATTGGTCTTGTTAGCAGGCGTTTTATAGCCGATTCGACGCTGTC
>DAOVCM010000142.1 GCA_030670015.1 Candidatus Bathyarchaeota archaeon | reverse complement strand
CGGAGTAGTCAACATCCCCTGGGAGAACCTTGATTCCGAGTAACTCCGAGAAGTCATTGTGGAAGTTCTCGGCGAAGACAAGGTCCTCCACATAAGGGGTCCCGATCTTCTTAGCCCAGGCCATGGCAACTTCCTCCTTCTCGTCCGTGAGCTTGATGGTCTCACCTCTAACCTTTACGGTGAGACCTTTTCCCTTGTACCTCAGTGGCACCATGACGCCGCTGTGATGAAGCCGCTCCATTAGGATCCTCCGTTTACAAGACACCTAGACATGCGGCAGCAATTAAAATTGTTTACCCTTAAGATCTCGTGAGAGCGAGTTTGAAGCCTTGAAATATTGTACAATTTCGCTCTAGAGAAAAAAATAGCAGAGACAGAGGATTTCACGTAATAATAAGGTTAAGAGTCAGTCTGTCTCTCGAACAGCAGGTAATGGTTGACGAGGGTCGGTGAACCTTGGGCTTGGTAGGTGTGAAGACGCCAACCCTTCATTTGGTTTTCCTTAATAACGTCGGCTATTTTCTTATGATGACCAACCTGCACGCATTTCCATTCTTTCAACTCTTTTTCACCTCCTTTACAGTTTTTTGAAAAGCCTCTTAGAAATCCTCACAATCTCTGTGAGGATGACTATTGCACACGAGGTCTCTTTGTGTGAATGTAAGCTGAGGAAGGCCTGAAGCTAAAGAGGTGGATTTGAGGATTACTAAGATCATGAATCCTATGGTCATTATGATCAGACTACTTGATAGTAGGCTTTCATTAGTTATCTTACATGTCCGCCTCGTCCTCAAAGGAGAAGACCTCCTCGATGGGCCTCTTAAAGACTTGGGCTATCCTGTACGCCAGCCTGAGGGAGGGGTTGTATTTTCCCTTCTCCATGAAGAGGATGGTCTGTCGGGTCACGTCGACCTCCTTCGCAAGTGCCTCCTGGGTTAGACCACACTCCTCACGTAGCTCCTTGATTCTCGTCCTCATCCAATCCCTCACTCTCCCTTGATTAAGTAGTAGTAGACCCAGGAGACGAGCAGTGCGGCCCAGGATATCCAAGCTACCATCAGGAACGTGGACGCGCTCACCAGTTCAGGGGTCTCAGGTAGCATGTAGAACCCTACGTACGCCGTGCCGAGGGAGAACACGACGAATGCGTTTGTGCACGCCTTGTTGAAGACCTGCCCCATCCTCTCGTCGATCAGCATCCCCCAGCCGTGTCCAAGGCTCACAATGATAGCGACAGACATCCCAAGACCACTCACTATATCATTCGACATTATACCAAATGTCACGGAGCCCAACAACGCTGTCACCAGTAAGACCCACATCACCTTCCTCATTGTACTCTTCTGGTCTTTCCCCAAGGTTTCAAACTGTAGTGGTCCTCCATATGCTCTAGCGAAAATAATCGCCAATGGGAACCCTATAACGACAGCGGTATACTCGTGACTAAATATACCTGTCCTATCCAACATTATGGCTAACGCAAATCCAACAGCGTATCCAGCCATGACTCCGACGAATCTTTTTGCTACAGATCCTTCCTTTTCCTTCATCCATCTATCACTGTTGTAAACTATTTCTAACGTTAAATATTTCTAACGTTAGAAATATTTAACCTTTTTGTTTATCCATCAAGAAATCGCGGTGTGGAGTCAGCTCTATTATCTGTAGATGCAGATTATCTAGGCTCCGAGCGCCTTCGCGAAGGTGCTGTAGGACTAGACGGTAGTGGTGCCCACGACGATGAGGGTGTCCATGTTCATTGTCCTAGCCTTAACCGCACCCCATGCTCCTCGGTAGTATCTCCATCCTGCAATGAACTGGACCGGAGTCGCGAGGAGGAAAGACCAGAGACTCTTCGAGAGTAAGGGTAAGGGACTATTGTAGAACATGATGATCATAGTGGCGACACCCAGAGAGAGGCTGAAGACAACGAGGCGCTTCTGGTTCTGTCGCTCGACCTCAGGCTGGACGAAGGTGAGCATGCAAGCCTCGCTACAGAAGTAGGTCCTGCCGTCGACCTCCGCTGTGAAGGCGGGGTGGTCCTCGTCGACGTACATTCCACAGACAGGGTCACGGGCCAACACGATCGCCTGAAAAAGGCGACTTTTAAGTATTAATCACACACGGACATTTTCACAATCCTCTTCAATCTGTGAAGATGAGAAACCAATATTATCCGTAGATGTAAACTTGAACCATGGTTTCCGAAAAAAAGTCTGAACGTGAGACTAATCTATGTCTGCGGTATGTGTGGCTTTGGGTACAAGGATTATGAGACCACGGAGAGATGTGAGAATTATTGCGCCGAGAATCAGAGTTGCAGCATCGAGATCACAAAGAACGCAGTATACATTCCTGACCCACCTCTTATGACAGACAGCAAGATTACATGCTATCCTCACGCATGCAAGTTGATCTTCAGCCAGTCAGCCAGAGCATGTAGTGATCCCTACACTGGAGACTATTCGATCGCAACTGTATTCGTCTTATCCCAATAATGCCTGTTATAGAGGCTGAACATCTCTTCTCTCCATACTAGGTAAGAAATTTAGGTTAATCATTAATTAGGTTCTAATAGTATACTGGCTTCATATGGAAAAGCATTCACAGGAGGGGATTTATGCCGATCTGGCTCTGCTGAACGGGAGGGTCCTCACAGTCGATGCCAACGACTCGCTTGCGGAGGCTGTGGCGATACGTGGTAACCTCATCGTGAAGGTTGGGACTGACGAGGAGATCTCTAAAACAATAGGTGAAGAGACCGATGTCCACGACCTCAAGGGGCTGACCGTGCTCCCGGGTCTAATCGACTCCCACATGCACCCTGGGGAATATGGTGTATTCTGGTTGAGTGGCGTCAGGTGTGGCCCCGACATCGAGTCAATAGATGAGCTCCTCGAACAGATCAAGGCGAAAGCCAACGTTACACCAGAGGGGAGGTGGATCCTTGGCCACAGCCTGGACAATGTGAGGCTAGGTCGCTACCCCAGCTTGGATGAGCTTGACGGCGTCACCCCTAGTAACCCTCTATACATCCAGCGGAGGGACGGTCACATCAGTGTGGCTAACAGTCTGGCCCTCCGCATCGCCGGAGTCACCCGGGATACCCCTGACCCATCCCACGGGAAGATTGACAGGGACGAGGACGGTGGGCTGACTGGCGTCCTCAGGGAAAGCGCGAAAGACTTGGTTTACAGGAAGATTCCGCCGAGCACTGTTGAAGACTATGTTGAGGGGCTCAGACATGTCAACGATGAGTTCGTCTCCCTGGGCCTTACCACCATCCACGCGTCCATGACCGACTCGAAGGAGTTCAAGGCCATGCAGCAGCTGAGGAGGGAGGGAGACCTGAAGCTCCGGTTTTGTGTCCACGCCTCCGGGAGGGAGGACGGGGTGCTCGAGGCCCTCATTACCGCGGGGATCCAGACCCCCTTCGGCGATAACTGGCTGAAGATCACCGAGATTGAGTGGGTGTTCGACACGAGCACCAGCGGGCGGACCGCGGCCTATTACACGCCTTATGTTGGCGAACCGAGTAACACGGGGATTCTCCTCTACGATCAGGATGACATCACCGACAGGGTCAAGAGAGCCCACAGGGCAGGTCTAAGGGTCGGTCTCGACGGCATTGGCGACAGGGGTATTGATAGAGCTCTGGACGCCATAGAGGCTGCACTAACGGAGGTGCCCAGAGACGACCACCGCCACCGTATCGAGCACTGTTGCTACGTTACACCCCCGATCCAGCGGAGGCTGAAGAAGCTGGGGGTCATTGACGCCTCTGCCACGGGCTTCCTCCACGACCTAGGCGACGCCTACAAGGCTAATCGCGGGAAGGCGGAGATGCGGTGGATGTGGCCCCACAGGACCCTTATAGACGAGGGAATTCCTGCTCCAGGTCACAGCGA